>JAGRMX010000455.1 GCA_020441025.1 Leptospiraceae bacterium | reverse complement strand
CCGTGCTTTTATCAGATGATTGGTGATTATGATTATGCGCTCATCCTGCTCTTCGTGAGAAAGGTGCGCGAGCAAACTTTCGCCGATGCGCAAATGCATTTGTTCTCTGGTCTTATCGTCCAGTAGGTCATAAGCGGCGTGCTGAACGCGATCATGAATAAAAGTGTATTGAACGCGCCCGGTGGTTTCCTGATCGCTGAAGCGGGTAATGTATTTGTACGCGTCATCCCGGGGCGTTATCAGGCCGGCCTGCAAGGCGGGCTCCAGCAAATCGGCGACGGTATGCGCCGGTTGGTCCAGAACCAGTGCGAGCATGCGCAAACTGAATCGACCGCCCAATCCGGAAGCGTGACAGATTGCCCGGCGAGTATCCGACGGCAGCACCTGAATTTGTCCGGTCAGCATGGTGATTACATCGTCGCCGACTCCCCGCATCCGGATGTTCTTCAAATCCCAGGTCCAGCGCCGTTCCCCGGGGGAAAAAGTAATCAGATTTTCATGAGCCAGATTCTTGATGTACTCGGCCACAAAGAAGGGATTGCCTTCCGTGCGTTTAAAGATGATTTCGACCAGTTCATGACCGGGTGGCGGCTCCATGCGATGCATGCCCTGTTCCGCTTTGCCGAATGCGTCCGGGTTCTCTTTAGAGTCTGCGTGCGGCGCACGAGCCTGGATATACTCTTCCACCCATGAATCGATACGTTCTTCGGGGCACTCAGGAAAAAACAGCGTATCGGCCAATAATCGGTAGACATCCTTAATTTTCAGCGGCTGTAGCTTAATTTCTTTAACTGCGGACGTGCTGGTATTCAGATCGTCGAATAACAACGCCAGCGGATGAACCTGGTTGACTTCATTGTCGCGATAAGCGCCGACAATCAGGATGTGTCCCGACTCCGGGTCCGTCAGTAGATTGCGCAGCAGGTTTAATGTGGCGGTATCCGCCCATTGCATATCGTCCAGAAATAGAAACAACGGATGCTCCGGCGCGGCGAATACCCGGATGAAATTCAAAAACACCAGTTGAAATCGATTTTGTGCTTCGGTCGGTGAAAGTTCCGGCGGCGCATTTTGTTCACCCAGTATGTGCTCAACTTCGGGAATCACATCTATAATCAATTGTCCGTTTCGAGAGAGGGCTTCAACCAATCGTTCTTTCCAGTGCTGAATGGATTCGCGACTTTCGGTCAATATCTGTCGGACCACTTCCTGAAATGCCTGGATTAAGGCGTTGTACGGTTCATCCCGACGGAATTGATCGAACTTACCGGATAAAAAGAATCCGCCGTCCCGGGCGACCACCTGGTGAATTTCTTTAATCAGGCTGGACTTGCCGACTCCCGATGATCCGGCGACTGTCAACATGCGCGCCATTCCGGATTGGATATCCGCGCAACTGCGCAATAAACGCCGTATTTCGTTCTCTCGACCGTACAATTTCTGCGGAATCTGCAATGTGTCCGAAATATCGAACCGACCGGGTTCAAATTGCATGAGGGATTGCGAATCACCATCCTGGAGAAATTGGGCGCAGGCTTCCAGATCCAGTCGCACGCCGGCCGCGCTCTGGTAGCGATCTTCCGGCGATTTGGCCAGCAGGCGGGCAAGAATTCGTTGAATGGCAGCCGGTACCGGCGATGCATCCATGAAATGCTCCGGTGGAATTACTTCGCGGGCAATGTGGGCATGAATGATCTCCATGGGATCGTTGCCCGGAAATGGCAGTTGTCCGGATATTAATTCATAAAATGTAATGCCGAGCGAATACAAATCGGCCCGTGAGTCTACCGAGCGATTCACCCGACCGGTTTGCTCCGGAGCCAGATAAGCCAGAGTGCCTTCCAGTTTACCGGGATGAACCACACCGGGATTTTCGCGGGAAAGGCGTGAGGAAATACCGAAGTCAATAAATTTCACCGCGCCGGTTCGGGGATCGATCAATATGTTCGCGGGCTTGATGTCTTTATGAATAACACCCAACTGATGAATGTGAGTGAGCTGTTCACAGATGTGTATGCCGGTTTCCAGAAAGCTCGGCGCATTCAGTTTGCGCTCGGAAAACGCCTCCCGGAGCGTAACTCCGGGAAAGTCTTCCATGATCAATGCCCAGCCATTATTGTACGGTTCCAGGGCATGATACTCGATGCCGCCCGCCGCCTGCATGTCGCGGCCGATGTCAAACTCGCGTCGCAATCGTGCCACCCGGTTCGGAGAGGGGTTATTGGATTTCAGAACTTTAATGAGTACACGGGCGGCATCACGCAAACGTTGACCGCGATATATAATCGTATTGTTACTCTGATACACTTCTTCGTGTATTCTATATCCCGCGAGCTCTATTGCCATCTATCCTACCTGCGTTTCCGGGACATAACCATGTCTTTTGAAACACATTTGCCGTCCGGTTTCTACTTAAACTGGAACAGAAACACATAAACGACATGAATTGTTCAAAATATTTACGAATTTAATCGAAAAAAATCAATTTCGCCATGAAGACAGGCATTTAGAAAGCATTTTTTCAGATCAGGCGGCGCATCGATAACCTGGATTATGACTTGCTGTGTCGGAAAATATATAAATATATGAATACATGCGACGGGCGACTTGCATGCGTTTTAAGAACTTCAGGGTGAGACATGTACTTTTTGTCGCATTGATCGTTCCGTTCGGTGGGCTGATCGGTTGCCTGGAACTTGAGGATATCATTCTCGATCCCGTACGCGAATTGTCCGAAACGCCGGCAATCTACTCGTTGCCGTATGAGACCGTAGAATTGCGAGTTCAAGAGGAACGTACCATAGTCCTCTGGCATGTGCGCGCCGAACTTTCGGAAGGCCTGGTGCTGGTGGTCCCCGGCTCGGATGAGAATAAGTCGGCATATCTGCCGGTGCTGTCGGTGTTCGTTCCTAATGGATATGATGTTGTGCTTATGGACTACGCGGGCTTCGGGGATAGTACCGGTGAGGCGCAGCTGTCGAATTTCGTGGCGGACGCGCGCGCGGCGTTGCGTTACGCGCAAT
>JAGRMX010000454.1 GCA_020441025.1 Leptospiraceae bacterium | reverse complement strand
TGTGGAACACGGCCCAGATGAGCGAGTTTCTGGATGATGCCGATGGCTACGGATTTCAGATAGCAAAGAACGGTTTCGACTGGAGTAGCGTAAAGCAGGCGCGCGACGCCTATATTGAAAGATTGAACGGGATTTATCTCCGGAATTTACAGAACGAAAGCATAGAGTACATTCAGGGCTTTGCCCGTTTTTGCGGTCCTAAACAGATAGAAGTGAATGGTGGCACGTATTCCGCCGACCACATATTGATTGCCGTAGGTGGGCGACCCACCATTCCGGATGTACCCGGCGCTGAACTGGGCATCACATCCGACGGTTTTTTTGAACTGGAAGAACAACCGCGCAACGTCGTCATTGTGGGAGCGGGTTATATTGCCGTAGAGTTAGCCGGAATTTTTAATTCGCTCGGTTCGGATGTTTCATTGATTTTGCGTAACACTCAATTTCTACGCAAATTCGACGCCATGTTACGGGAAACGCTAATGGAAGAAATGGGCAACGCGGGCGTGAATCTATACACCAGTTGCACCATCCAATCGGTTGAGAAAGAATCCGACGGTAAGTTGACCATTCACACTCATGAAGGCAACAATCACACCGGTTTTGATTGTTTAATCTGGGCGGTAGGACGGGAACCCGCCACCGATCGTTTGAATCTGACCATGGCCGGAATCGAACCCGACGCGGATGGAAATATTCCGGTGGATGAGTTCCAGAATACTTCTCAGCCCGGCGTGTACGCCGTCGGCGATGTCATCGGCCATCACCAGTTGACGCCGGTTGCGATTGCGGCCGGACGCAAGCTGGCCGATCGATTGTTTGGCGATCAACCAGGCGCGCGTTTGGACTATGAAAACGTACCGTCCGTCGTTTTCAGTCATCCGCCGTTGGGAACCGTGGGCCTCACCGAAGATGAAGCCAATGATAAATTTGGTCATGATGAAGTTAAAATTTATACTACCCGCTTTCGCAATATGTATCACGCGTTGACCGAACGTAAACCGATCACGGCTATGAAGCTGGTCACTGTCGGATCGCATGAGCGCATTGTGGGTGTACACGTCATCGGCATGGGCGCGGATGAGATGATACAGGGATTTGCGGTGGCCGTAAAAATGGGGGCCACGAAGGCCGACTTTGACGGTACGGTGGCGATTCATCCCACTTCTTCCGAGGAGCTGGTCACCATGCGTTGAATGCGTTTATACTGCATATGCATTGCGCTTCTATTGACCGCACGCATTTCATTCGTGAAATAATTACTCGTTCTATCTGTGAAAAGTGAATCGTTCGCCCTTATAATGGATAAGAATAGATTTTATATTTGAGTTATACTACCGAACTTATGCGTTGTTACGAAATTCATCAATTCACTCCCGATCTGACCGCCAATATGCGTCTGACCGAAAGGCCCGATCCCGTTCCGGATGCGCATGATGTGCTGGTGCGCATGCGCGCCGCTTCCTTGAATTTTCGCGATTACCTTACCATCGTAGGCGAATACAATCCCCGTTATCGATTACCGTTGATTCCACTTTCGGATGGAGCCGGTGAAGTCGTTGCCGTGGGAGCGGCCGTTTCGGAGTTCAAACCAGGCGACCGTGTGGTGGGATTATTCGCGCCTGATTGGCAGGCCGGTGAAGGCACCGTTTCCATGCTACGCAATACTCTGGGCGGTCCGCAGGATGGTACTCTGTCGGAACTCCGCAACTTCCCGGAGCACGGCCTGCTCAAAATACCGGATTGGATGAGTTTTACCGAAGCGGCCTCTCTGCCCTGTGCGGCACTGACCGCCTGGAGCGCCCTTTTTACTCAGGGCAATCTGCAATCCGGCGACACGATTCTGCTTTTAGGTACCGGTGGTGTCAGTATCGCGGCGTTACAATTTGCTCGAACGGCGGGAGCGCGAATCATCATTACATCGTCCAGTGACGCCAAACTGGAGCGCGCCCGCGAACTGGGAGCGCATGAAACCATCAACTACGTGGACCGACCAAACTGGTCCAGAGAAGTACGAAAAGTGACCGGCATGCGCGGCGTGGACATGGTGATTGAAGTGGGCGGCGCCGGAACGCTTGAGCACAGTCTGAAATCCGTGCGTCCTTTTGGACAGGTAAGTCTGATCGGTATATTGGCCGGTCGGGAAGAGCCGGTAAACCTGATTCCCATCCTCATGCAAAACGTCCGCGTGCAGGGCGTGATTGTAGGCCATCGACAATCATTCGAGCAAATGCTGCGGGCCATCGATATGCATTCCATCCGGCCGGTTATCGATCGAGTGTTTCCATTTGAAGAAAGTGCGGAGGCGTTGGCTTATTTGCGGGACGGCAAGCACTTCGGTAAAATTTGCATCGAGTTTAATTAAGATTGGAATCGGACTTGATGCGATCGGCGCAATGTTAAATAATGCTTAACACTGCGCCGATCAAAACTAAGCGAAGTTACAGAAGAAACCGAAGAGTAAACGGTTTCATATGTTTATCCTCGGCTATGCTTCGAAATTACAATTTTTTTAATTGTATTCAGTTTTCCCGCACCAAAGAAAGATTGAAGCGCAACACTACGTAGTCATCGACTATGGAGTTGGCCAGAATATTGCCGGTTAAATCGAAGTCCGTACGATTCACCAGAAATTTCCCCGACGCCGCAAAACCGTCGTCCGTCTCCATAAAGCGAACCGGCACCGCATATTCTTGAGTCTTATCTCTGATTTGCAGAGTTATCAGGGCCACATACTCGCCCATTTCATCCTGAACGCCGTGTACGGTAACGCTGGCCTGCGGATAACGTTCCACATAAAAGAAATCATCCTGGAGCATATGTTCATCCCGGGCGGCTTTGCCGGTACGAACCGTGGACGTGTCAATGATCAGTTTCCCGCGCAATGAAGTATAATCACCGGGCGTGTACTCGAAGCCCGACAAAGCATACTGTCCGAATCGACCGGTGACGTTCTCCATTTTGGCGTCCACCTGGAACTCAACGGCGGATTGCATGCGATTGATACTCCAGCCGTGATTACTCTG
>JAGRMX010000453.1 GCA_020441025.1 Leptospiraceae bacterium | reverse complement strand
TGCCGGCTTATTCTTCTCTATAAAGAAGTGCCCCACCCAAGCAAAACCATACCCGGCCACCGGCATCAGGAATAACAGCCAGTAATTCTGTAGATAAACGCTCAGGCCGATGACCGCCAGCACCAGGGTGGAGCCGATGTAATGCAGTACGCGGCAGCCCCGGGCGGAGTGTTCCTGTAAATAATATGGAAAGAATTCCTTCAGGGATTGGAAGCGTCGTTCGGTAGCCATGTCTGAATTGTAAAGAATCCGGAATAGATGGCAAGCAAATTCTGGGGCTGCGAAGGGGATTCGAAAGTTTATTCGGACGCTTCTGCGGTATCAACTACGCCATTATCTATAGTAGCTTCTACGGTATCTCCTTCAGCATCTCATTCAGTCTCTCCTTTGGCCGATTCCGCGAAGACGATTCCTTCGACGAATCGGGCGATGGCCGGCGCAACGATCGCATGGCCTCGTTCGTTAAAGTGCAGGTCGTAGTCCCAGACCAGTCCGGCCGATTGCGCGCGACAGACGGGAGTGAGATTAAGAAAGGGCGCGTTGATTTCACCGGCCAGGTTTTGCAGCTCCCGTTCCAGCTGACTGGTTTGCGTCAACCAGGCCGGGTTGACTTCATAACCCAGTTGTTTGCCCAGTTCCCACTTGCGCGCGTCGAATTGAAGCTCGGAAGGCACGTAAACCAATCCGAAGGGAATGGTCCGGGCGTCGGCTTCGGCTTTCAATTCCGTAATGACCGCCGCCAATCGCTCGAACATGGCTCGCCTGTTATCCGGAATGTCCAGGCAGTTGATATAAAAATCGGATTTAAGTAAACCGGCCAGCAGAATCCACTGGGACACATCGCCGCGTCCGGCCCGCGCAATCAAACTACGATTGCGTTCGATCCACGCGTTAACTTTCGATTCCGGAATGTTATGCGCTGCGGCCAGGTTGCGAATGTCCAGCTCAAATCGCACCACAGGATCATCGGGTGCGGTGGTGTTATTTGCATTGGAATCCTGTTCGGAAACTTTTTCCCGATTAGCGGCTTTCATGGCCTGGGCCTTCAGCCAGGATTGCACAATCTGTTCGGTGGTATGCGGAATAAGCAGATGCAGAGCGCTCAATGCAAAGGATCCGCTGACGATGTCATTGCTTTGAACTGCGGCATCATTCTGGGCCATATCCATTACATCATTGGTATACAGTACCAATAGGAGCGCATCGGGCTGAATCTCCTCGGTCAGTTCTCGAAACCGACGTGGATACGTGCCCGGCGCCTGTTGCGGGTAGCCCGCATTGATCACATCCACCGCATAGCCCTGGGCTCTAAGCAAACCTTCGGTGCGACGGGTGAACGTATCTTCTTCCTGCACCCCCGTGCCGTATACCAGAGAATCGCCAAGGAACACAATGCGTGTGTTGTCGGATACAACGGGAATTTCCGGAGAACGCAGGCTCTGCGAATTCACCCGGATGTCGTACGCGAATTCGTCGGTTTCATGCCGAAAGGTTACATTGGGAGGCGACTTCATGTAATCCGCTTCCGGGGGAAACGCCAACGGCACCAACGCGTCGATACCGCGCAGTATGAAGACGATGATTGCAATCAGTACAATGTAAAATATTGCCTTTTTCTTGCCGGACATGGGCAGATGCTCTAAGCTTGTGTGTTAATGTCAACCAGTAAGGTGACGGCATGTACTATACAATCGATCCGGTGGATGGCAACTGGAACGACATAAATTTCGAAGATCTGGTGGAAACGATCAGTTCCTTCGATCCGTTCAATCCGCCGGCCATCGACGACAATCCATTCGAAGAATGGAAGACCTTATTCCCACAGGAAGACGCCGACCCGGCGGATGAGAACCAGGACCCCTGGACGATTATTCCGAAGAAATATTAAAACGTACTCTATATTATGTAAATGAGAATGGAGAAGGCGGTGAGTTAGTTGGCAATCGATCTGCATTACAACCAACAACTCATAAGACCGGAATTGGAGAATTTTATACACTCTGGTGTGAAAATCCAGACGACCATCACAATTGTAAGCGACCCTCGGGTGTAGCCCATAAATGGCTTTATGAAACGGAAGAAGGGCTTGCGTTCAGACAGAAAGAAGCAGAGCAAAAGGTCGCCGCCAGGGAGCAGCTCAGAGAGCAACTCCAGCAGCAGGCTCAGGATGCGGATAGCCCGGTTGCCGAATTCAAGGAGGATCTGGCGGTTCTCAACGAAGAAGAGCGTAGAATCACCAGTGAACAATATGCCAACGAACTCCTCGGTAAATCGGATGAAAATTCCGCAGAAACGAATGACCAAAATCCAGAAATAGAAGGCGAGCCCGACCTATCGGATTATTTCGCGAACGCTCTGGATGCGGTCATGAAATATGGCGAGGAACGTATCAAAGATATCGGTGATGATGCGCTGGCTGCGATGAGGCGCAATCGTTGTACATGTATAAGCTGTTTTAGCGCCGGGACGAAGGTCCAGACTCCTGTCGGCCCGGTTCCCATTGAAAACCTCCGGTATGATGATCTTGTACTGACGTATCAGGAAAATCATGGGGCATACGTGGCCCAGCGGATTATCGGAACATTACAGGATACCACGACTGTATGGATACAGATTCAAACCGGTGATGATACCATGCACGTAATGCCGGCCCATCGCTTCTAGTTACCGAAAAGCGAGGAGTGGATAGAAGCCGTTCTTATAGAACCGGGCGCTACCCTGCTGGATGCTCGCGGACATACGCTCAGCGTGCAGCGCGTCCAGCGTGTTGAACTGGAGCAGCCCGAGCCTATCTTTAATCTGGAGGTCGAGCACAATCACAATTATTTCGCGGGTGCGAATGCGGTCCTGGTGCATAACGGGCGCTGTCCCACCTGCGACCTGGATCTGAATGATATTCCGAACTGCCCGGCGTGCAGGAAAGTATCCAGCATTCCGCGCAATGGGACCGGGAAGCTTCCAGAGCAACCTACTATTAATCCAAGGTGGCCAAGAGATCTACGATTAGATAAAGAGATTGAAATTGAGAATGGTAATT
>JAGRMX010000452.1 GCA_020441025.1 Leptospiraceae bacterium | reverse complement strand
ACGAAAAGCCGATGGCGAAAATAAAAACGTAAAACCCGATCAAAAGCACCATAAACGCCCCGAATATCATGAAAAAAATCGCCGCGGCTTTGCCCGCGCGATCAAATTCCTGCATGGAACGCACCGCCGCATCGGGGTTGCCCGTGCGGGTGTGTTCTTCGGCGTAGCCGATGGCCTGCAACATATAGATGCCGGTAAATACCAATGGAATGCCGAAGGGACAATAAATAATCCCACCGACAATGGTCATGATTCCGGCAAATTTGGATAAGCCGTAAGTTTTTGTCGGCCGGGATACGCTGATATCCGTGCGGGTTTCGTAGGGATTGAGATCGGCGGAATCAAAGCGAGTCATGGAATCACCCGTCGCTCCCTGTTCATTCTGATTTTCTGGGTTCATGTGCTCCTCGAGTATGTTTAAAAATCAACGGGCGGCACACAGGTCAATGGGTATTCGCGACGCTTTAGAATCTTACCGCATAGATTGCGACCGAAATTCACCCCTGATAATAAAAACGATTTTACTTCGATTTTTCCCGATAACGCCCCAGACTACGCGTAAAACCGGCGCTGCGATTGCGCGCTTTTAAAAAACGATACATCAACCAGAATATTACAATCGGCGCGATAATAAATAGAACCATGAGCATGGTTTCCATGCCGTTGCGATCGCCGATCAATAGAATCAAAGCCCCCCGCGAAAGAAACAGTCCGGCCAGCATCAAGGGCAATGCCACCAACAACAGAAACTTACGAAACGAGAATCGAGCGGCGGAGGAATCCCCTGTCATTACCGAATAGATTTCACTGTTATCCGCTATGCGTTGCAAAATATTTTGATCCTGCTCTTCCAACCTGGAGCGCCATTCATAGGAACTGAGGGAATCCCTGCTTTTATGGATATCATCCGGCGCCGTATCCGCTGCCAACTCAGTCGCCGTTTCCGCTTCTATGTTTTCGAGTTCCTCATCCGAACTTAGCTCCATGTCTACTCCGCAGGCGTCCATATTACGAATAATATCGAGGGCCTTTTCTCGATCAGCCTCCCTCACTGAGATGTGAATCATGGTCAGACCACCGAGCAGCGGGATTTCGTCCTGTACCGCACAGTCTATGCCGTCGTCCGCTAACAGGGATTCGATGAAAGCTATTTCCGAAGGATCGTGTGTAGAGTGAATTCGAAGTACGTCGTGCATTGTTACTTATCTCCGGTATTAATCCAATACTCGATTCCGGGCAGCTGCAAGCAAGATTTTACTATTAAATGCAACTAATGTAACTATACATCCGAATATCTCCGCTAAAGTCCGCGCCGAATGCAACTCATACCCCTCTTCTTTGCGCCCCTCTTTCTGTTAAATGTATGATGACGAAAATTAGTGGACTTTAAAGATAACAAAGAATCGAAACCCGCTTTTAAAGTTGATTTTTTGCTTATTCCTGTCATTATCTATGCAATGTTACTTCGCCGGAAACACAGCTTTCGTCGCAGCGCAAGCGCCTCAGGGATCGCCTTCATAGTTTCCTGTTTGGCTGGTCTTACGGCTGCATTCGTAATGACTGTGAAATCGCCGGTAGGTTTTATCAGTGTCTTTGAACTACCGGAAGACATCATCACAAACAAAGCTGTATACTTACAGGCGACGGCTTTTCATAGTCCCACCGGCTGGGAAGCTGATGCCTTTGAAGAAATTCTACGCTCCAGTGCACCGTTGCAAACTGAACGCCTGACATTTGATTCCTTAAAACCTGAATACTCTTACGCAGACTCGATAACGCATGATCTCGAAAAATCCGTCGCAATGCCGATGGAATCGAAAACGTTTCAGATTATACACATACAGTGGGAGCAGTCCGAAATTGATAATATATGGACCGAGCAATCGATTACACATCGACAATCTCCTTCCAGAATAGAGAATCAAACCCCTTTCCCCGAGGCCCGGCTGAGCGCAAATACCGACCACTCGCCGGCCATATCCACCGGAAAGATTATTGCTATTCACCGGCAAACGAGAACCACCCGATTCTCGACAAGCGGCACTCAGGATGCATTAGCATTCAAATGCGCCTCCATCCTTTCGGCAATTCAACTGCTGTATTTCGCGGTGCGGAATGGCTATGTCCGTACACCTGAGTTGCGATCAGCAACTTTCGGAATCAATCCCCCATCGCCTTTCCTCGTTCAGCGTTCTTTTTCCGCAAATTTCTACTTTATTCAGGCTCATCAAGCAAGTTCAGAGGCCGCCTATCTATCCCGGCAGCCTGCGCGACGCATCATTATTTCCAGCGCTACGACTCTTTTACCCGGCGAGGCAATACCATGAAAATCAGTAAAACATTGAAACCAGTGCGGCGATTGACTTTCAAATCCGTTTCTCAATCAATCATCGCTTTGAAGGAGGGGGCGTTCCGGGTATCCACTTTCAGAAAGGATACCGTGGGAAAGCGCGTGGTCGCGACCACCTGCCTGGCGGCCGTTCTGTACAGCCTCGTATTGCCCGGCCCCTATTTGATGGCGCAGACATTTGATGAGTTTGATACGAACGATCGTAGCACCTTAGAGCGATATGTCGATCGCGCCGATCGTCTGGACGACGCTGATGCCTGGACCAACTATGTGGAATTGGGTATCGCCACTCTGCTGATAGACTGGGAAGACGAAGCGTACGATCAACTGAGTGCCCGAATCAATGAAATTGATACCGGCAGCCTGACGGAAACGGAAAAAGAAGCAGAAAAGGATTTTGCCCGCCAGTTGTATAACGCCGCCCGCCTGGACTGGGAAGCGGACGCCGAAGATTTCCTTTTCGAGCAACGCGGAGCGTTCCTGGCCGACCGGACCGATCTGGGATTATCGGAAATTGAAACGGAAGAATACTTGAGCGCACTTGCGGCCGCCGACGCGGCGGTCGCAGCTGATTCCGAACTCAATCTGACTTTATGGGATAGCGTGATTGTCGCGGAACTGGGCGACATACGGGCGAACTTTTTAACATTACTTGATTCTAAGTTTAATGATGCCCTGCTGGATGCTATTGGCCTGAACACC
>JAGRMX010000451.1 GCA_020441025.1 Leptospiraceae bacterium | reverse complement strand
CACCGTCCCGGGGATTGATGCGCGGTTGAAACTGGAAGGCCTTTTTAGCCCGATCAATGTCGCATACGAAGTAGCGCATGTCGCCGGGTCGTTCGGGATGCATTTCCACTTCCGGCTTTGTACCCAGAATTTCGCCGATTAAGTTGATGCATTCCAGCAGACTGATTTTGTGCGCGGGCCCGCCGCCGATGTTATACACGCCCGGCACCGGATTCTTAAAATAATCCAGATAAGCCTGCGCTCCGTCGGAGGCATAGATGATGTCCCGGGCCTGCTTGCCGGTTCCGAAAATACGCAGCGGCATGCCAAACACGGCGCGAATGGTAAAATTGGCCACCCAGCCGTGGTCTTCCCCGCCGAACTGGCGCGGTCCATAGATGCCGGTAAATCGGAAAGTGGCGGCGGGCGTATCCAGCAAATCGGTAAAGGTGCGCACGTAATGTTCGGCGCTCATTTTTGAAGCGTGCAGGGGGGATATTTCCCCCACCATTGTGTCCTGATCTTCGCCGATAGCCACCGGGTTGCGCTCATAAGAAGTTGCGCCTTCGTTCAGAGTATTGTTGATATGATTGCCATACACGTGGATGGAAGAGGTATTCACCACGGGCACTTTATGCTTTCGGGCGGCATCCAGAACATTGAACGTACCCAGCACATTCGTGTTGAAATCCAACCGGGGGTCTTCCCAGGAAATGGTCATGGCCGGCTGCGCGGCGGTGTGGATGATATAATCACAACCGGAACTGTGATCTTTAATGGCCTGTTCGTCGCAAACATCGGCTTTCACCATTTCGCAGCCCATGTCTTTGAGAAAGTTCCAGTTATAATCGCGTGTGCGATCCGTACCATAACCCGTACGCTGCAATTCGTATTTGGTCATGCTATCGTACGATACGACTTCCCAGCCTTCGTTTCGAAACAGTTCACAAACATGTGATCCCAGAAATCCACATCCACCGGTTACCAGAACTTTCATGTCGGACAGATTTCGCTCTTCGGGATTACCGTAAAGCTTTATTCCAGAGAGAGATTGGAGAAGCGAAACTGTAACGACCGGAACTTAGAACAATGTACGATGTAAGCCCGGATGGATTCAGGTCCGACGCCGCCTGGATGCGTGACCTGCATAGCATGCATACGCCGGCTACTGACGGGTTTCTTTTTCAGCGGTCGCTAAAAACGATTCAGCCG
Organism: Leptospiraceae bacterium; assembly: GCA_020441025.1. Classification (GTDB taxonomy): domain Bacteria; phylum Spirochaetota; class Leptospiria; order Leptospirales; family Leptonemataceae; genus JAGRMX01. Next base: position 1,868 of record JAGRMX010000451.1, on the reverse strand, counting down.
CATAGGCGACATAAGTCGACCCGGGTAAAAAGACGTAGCACGGCCGTCAGGGCACAAAAAAGCTCCGAATTCCCTTCGGAATTCAGAGCCCGATGCTTATTTGAATGAACGGAATGCGCAAATCGATGTATGCGTTTCTTCCGGTATGCGCAATTTCTGCTATGGACTTTTTTAAGCGGGTACCATTACAGGATGGACTTTAGATCTTTGGGTACGGCCGCCGCCAATACCGGTGTTTCCGAGCCGAGTGCCGCAAGGGTTTCCATGCTCAAACGCTGGCTGGTTTTGCCCGGGCCAAAGTCCAGAATGTGCGTAATGTCCTTATTATCCGCCACAGGTTGCATGGATTTATCCCAGTACAACGTCTGAATGGCCATATCCACATACATTTTAATGGGCAGATCCGCTCCGGCGGTTTTCATATCCGCCTTATCATAAAAAGAATACACCGGAATCTGTAGATCGGAGCCTTTGTAATCGAAGCCGATGCGTTTGATTTCGGGTTCGAAGATCTCTCGTACCGGTTCCATCATAGCGCAATGAAAGGGACAGGTGGTGCGCAGATACACGAACTTCAGTTTCTTCTCGTCGATATCCTGCTTGTACTTCTTATGAAATGCCACCAGGGAAGATCGATGCGAACTCAGAATGCGATTGGCCGGTGTGTTATACAATGAAATGTAAATCTTTTTGTCATCGCCCAGTTCCGAGTTGATTTCCTGTACCCGACGCTCCATACCGGCATGATCTTCGCCCAGCACTGCGACCATCGGTGCCGGCGCCGTGCCACCCAGCGATTCACTTTCGGCAATCTCATCCGTGGTAGGATCGAATTGCGGGTATGCTTTTTGAGCGCTGACACCCAGGTTCAATAAATACTTCACATACTTTGCGACGGCTTCATAGTAATCATCGCCGCTGCGGTTCATGGCCATCAAACAGGCCGGAATCAAACCCTGGCTGTGACCGGTGGCGCCGATGGAGTACTTAATCATTTCGGATAAGGGAAATTCATTCTGAATTAAATTCTCCACATGCGCGAGTTGCGTCATCTGGATCATGGGAATGGAAACCGCCGCACAACCCAGGTAATCCTCGGACGGGATTTTGCTTTCATCTTCCAGCCAACCGCGCGCATCAATGCCATGCGGCAGACCGACGGTACCTTCCACCCGGGGACGCTCTTCATCGATGGCGTTTAACGCCGCATCAAAGAATTTTTTAAAGGCCGGTTCCGCGTAGTATTTCGAAAGTTCTTTATACCAGGGAGCACCCTGACCGCCGAACTGTAAATAGAGTCGGGCACTGCCTGCCTCTGCCTGTTGTAATAACGCCGGTTTTGCCATTTGGTTACCTCTTTCGTTGTCTGATTGATGAAAAATAATTCCGACTCAATTGCGTCGCGTATCGATTTGCTCCGGCTATCGAATCGATTGACGGCGGATTAATCAATATCCGTCCATCGTTCGCTACAATGCATGTCAGGCTGCACTCATCGATTGCCTGCTCACGTGCCTGCTCAAGTGCTTACATAATTAATTATTTACTCACACGCTCTACAAAAGAAAAATCACGCAGGTCGATTTTAACAGTATCACCCTGATTTATGTACAGCGGCACCTGCACTTCTCCGCCGGTTTCGATGGTCACACGCTTGCGGGCCGTACCCACCGTATCGCCCTTCAGTCCCTCTTCCGCATAGGTAACTTCCAGCTCTACGAAAGTAGGCGGAATCACTCCCATGGGATTACCCTCGAAGAAAGTCACTTCCACGGGCATCTCTTCTTTCATGAACGGTATCAAATCTTCAATTAAATCTTTGGGGATGCTGATCTGTTCGTAATCGTCTCGATCCATAAAAACAATAT
>JAGRMX010000450.1 GCA_020441025.1 Leptospiraceae bacterium | reverse complement strand
CGTACAGGTCACGGCACTCGCCAATGGGGAGGTATTGGATGAAACCGTAACGCCCGGTTCATTGTCGCTGCGCAAAATGACGTCGATTTCCCTGCTGTTTCAAAAAGAAGGATTTTATGATCGATCGGTTATTCTGGAACCCGAACCATCCAACGGCATGATATGGTTATCGTTCCTGGTTTCGATTCCGACCATTTATATTGGTTTTTTCGTAGATATGGGCAGCGGAGCGATGCATGCGTATCCGGACGAAAATCTGAAAATCGAAATGATTCCGGTTTCGGAGTCCGTCGGTTCGCGTTCATTATGGCTGACCGTGCGGATCGAAAATGATTATAACGGATCTGTGCGTATAGTGATCCAATAAATCAAGTTTTCTATAAGCCCCTGATTCTGGTCCGCAGCGCACCGGTTGCATTGCGGGACAGGGGCGGACATGACCCGGTCGCAGGCCTGAATTTACGGTTTGCATGCACCAAAAGCCCGCCTCACCGCAAAAAAAGCGCAGAATCACACCTGCAATCGTACTCGAATCCGGTCAGAAATAATGGCTGACCTCAGAGTTGCCCGCCTGAGAATCTTAATCGGATGGTCCGGGACGCGAACCGATCATACGATTTCTGTTGAACGCTAACAATCCATAACAAAAACTTACACGCGCATGCCACGTCAAAGTGAACGCCAGCTCAGCATCGTCATACCGGTTTACAATGAAGCCGATTGCATTGCCGCTTTTATCGAGCAATTATTGGCCAGCGTACGCAGATTAGATTTTCGCATTGAGTATATACTGGTAAATGACGGCAGCACCGACGCCACCGCCCACGAAATCAAACGACTGCAGAATCGCTTTGCTCATATCAACGGGATTCATCTGCCCGTCAACACCGGCAAGGATGAGGCCATTCGAGCGGGACTGCGGCGGGCGGTGGGCGACGCGGTTGTAATCATCGATGGTGACGGCCAGCATCCACCGGATTTGATTCCAACTATGGTAGACCGCTGGCGGGAGAGCGGTGCGCAGGTCATATCGGGCGTGCGGATTGCTCACGGCAGGTCCAACGCAGTTCCCTGGCAATCGCGATTGTATCTGGAGTTGTTTTATCGATTGACCGGTGTCGATATACGGCGATCTACGGATTTTAAATTGATTGATGCCAATGCCGTGCCCGATTTGATTTTTTATTCCGGTCCCTTTCGTTTTTTTCGAGCCGTAGTAAAGCGTCTGCGGTTTACCGAACAGGAAGTCGAGTTTACGGTGGGCGAACGTCTATGCGGAACTACACGCTGGAGCTTTCCGGCGTTATTGCGTCTGGCGTTTTCCGGGCTATGGTGTCACATGCGCATGCAACCCACCAGACGGCATTCCCGATTGATGCAGGCCGAATCCGATCGGCGTTCGACCTGATGCGAACAGTTCTTCGCACCCGGGCAAGCTGAATCGCAAAACTATTCATTGAGATGCATTCCGAAAAATACAATCCCTCCCTCTCACTATCTGTAACACGCAGGTTTTTTTATTATACGTTATTCTCCGTCGGCTCAACAGCAGCGCTACTGTCGGCGGCGGAAGGAATTGTCCGCTTTACCGGCATGGCGCCCACAATCGCGCATATCGAAACGGATGAGCTGCGCCTGGCACACAATGCCCGGCTGGGCTGGCAACCCCGCCCCCATGTTTTTGAACGAAACAATCATGGATTTCATGACGACGATTGGGACGGCCCACAGATGGACGCCTATCGCATTGTGATACTGGGTGACAGCGTGGCGGACGGGAAAGAGCGATGGAATGAGACCTATCGGCGCGCGTTTCCCTATTTACTGGAACAAAAGCTGAATACAACCGAAAAACCGGTGCGAGTTTATAATCTCAGCGTGGATGGTTACAACACCATGCAGGAAGTGGAAAATTTTCGGCTACACGGCCGTAAATTAAAGCCCCACCTGGTTATAGTCGAGTATTGTTTGAATGATACCCTGTATGTCGCCGGCAACGCTTTGACCGCTCTACTTCGATTGGAATATTACGAGGACTACAAACGCAATTATATGATGAACGATCTGCTGGAATGGTCCGCCCTGTACCGGGTACTGTTTCTGAATTTCTTTCAGGAGGATCTGGACGATCTGGATGTAGGCCTTGACGCCGCCCGCTATCAAATCCTTTACCGGGACACGGTCCAGCCCAGTCTTCTGGAGCTAAAGCAACTCTCAATCGAAGATAAGTTTAAGGTATTGCTGGTAATATTTCCCAACCATACGGCGCACCATCCCGATGGTCCCTTTTCCTATGCGGAAGAACTGTACCCTTTTATGGATGCACATCGGCAGATCGAAGAGCGTGCCCGGAATGCGGGGTTGCCCACCGTCGATCTATTGCCCGTCATGCGGGAGTGCCGCCGAGAACTGGGACCGCTGGCCGTGGATATTCTGCACTTGAATCCCGCGGGACACGCCTGCGTGAGCGATTTTCTGGCGGATTACCTGATGGCCCATGACCTTGTTCCAGAATCCCGTGCCGGACGGGCTTTCTTCCAATAGAAAAGTATATTGGTTTTTAAATGCGCATTCAGGTACACGCAGACGATCTGGGACTTTCGGAATCTATCAACAGGGCCATATTCAGCGCATATGATCACGGTCGATTGGACTCCACCAGTTTGATAATAAACGCTCCCGCGTTACACACGGCACTGGTGGGATTGAGGCAACGTCCCGGCCTGTCCTGCGGGTTGCATTTCAATCTTATAGAGGGCCGCCCGATAACAGCGCCCGATGCGTTGCCGTTGCTGGTAAACAAACAGGGCCAATTCCGTCATTCGTTTCCCGGCCTGTTATGGCGTTCGCTGTTCGCGCCCGTCCGCTACCGCCGGAATTTGATGAAACAGATTGAGATCGAACTTAAAGCGCAGTTGGATTGTTTCTTTGAGAAAACGGGTCGACCGGCCATGACTGTCGACGGTCACCAACACACGCATGCCATCCCGGTGGTCCATGCAATCCTCCGTCGATTAAACCGGAACGGCATGATACGCACATGCCGCGGATTGCGTGAAGGCGG
>JAGRMX010000044.1 GCA_020441025.1 Leptospiraceae bacterium | reverse complement strand
GGAGGATGAATTTCCACCCCATCTGATTTCACGCCTGGCGCGAACGTTTCAGCCCGGCGATTATCTGTTAAAACAGGGCGAACTCACATTCGATCTGTACATTCTTTTAGAAGGCCATGTGGACGTTTTCATTTCCGAGCAGGGCGAACGTCGCAAGGTCGATTCGCTGGGCGCCGGCGAAATGGTGGGTGAAATGGCTCAGTTTGACGGCCTGCCCCGTTCGGCGGATGTGGTGGCCACCGCGCCGGTCCAGGCGCTGGCATTCGCACCGGAAAATTTTCACATGTTGTTCCAGCTACATCCGCGCTGGGCGCATAAACTGCTGACATCATTGGCGGAGCGTCTGGAAATTCGCAGGCACAAACTGGAAAGTGCCGCCCTGCATCAGATCAATCAGGCATAGTACGTTCCGAAAGCACCGGTCGCAACAAGTCGTTGCTCCAGCTCAATCCCGCTTCGGATAACATCCGGAAATAATGCTCAACACCCTGCTCGGCTATGATCATAGCTTCCAGATTATTAATCAATAATAACTGAGCGTTAGCGGCGAAGCCCGGTCGGTGCGCGTATCCGACGGAATCGTACTCCGCAAAAAACATAGGGTCCATCAATGGAACCGGCAAGAGCACACGCAACCATTCGCGCCCTTCCCCCAGAAAGGCCGATGTACGCACCGGCAAGGGGCGGAACTCCTGCAACCAGGGTGCCTGGGGCGCATCGAAAGATGCCAGCCATAAATATATCCAGCGGGCGGAGGGATAGGGATGCGGAAAGCTCAACCAGAACTCATGGCCATACAGAGTTTGCAGACCGGTACTGATATATATAAATCGACTTGCCTGCGGGCCGACCGCATAAAACTCCATGCAACGCAACGGTACCGTATATTTCAAACTCACTCCGAACTTCTGTAACCCGGCATCGATGGCGTCCGCATTGGCGGCGCAAATGGACGAATCCCATACTGCGTCGGCCATGTTACTTTTACGCAACAACCCCGCCCGGTTTTGCTCCTGCAACCGCCAATCATGGCGCAGGCGCTCCGGCACTTCGCCGCGGTACTGATCCACGTTTAGCACTTCCAACAACGCGGGTGACAGAAACGAAAGGTCACTCAATGCAAACGGAGTTTCCTGACCATCGGGTAGCTGTTGTACACGCACCTGCTCGCCAAAAGCGCGTCGGAATTCCACCCCCGCCGGTGTAGCTCTCAGTAAAGCATCTTCCAGTGTTGAGAATGGTATGGGCAGACCGGGCACTTTTGATTCTTCAAAGCGATCGACCATGGGTCGGGCCGCGGTACCCGGGCGACGTTTAAATTCTTCCGGCGCGGGAATTGCGCGCACAAAGGGATTCGTTTCCAGTTCCGTCCGGGATTGCAGGCTGTGTGTACGTGTTTCGGGCAGCATGCGATACATGCGCCGAATTGTATGCATAAACAACAAACAGAACCAGAGATAGGCCAGAAACTGAGCGAATGCTACCGGTGGAATGGCAAAGAAGTCATAAACCCCATGCTGCATAATGGCCACTAACAGTCCCCGCGCCACAACCCCCGGCACATTGGAACGGCGAGCCTGCAAAAGCGTGAGACCGAAATTCCAGTTGATGAGCATATGCATGGCGGCGGCAAACGTGCGACCTACAAACATACCCGTGGGACTGAGCCCGCCGTATAGATTCAGGTACCCAAAATTTTCACGCAGCGCGAATCCGAGACCTACCGCCGCACATGCAAACACCGCCGTGGAATAAAACATTCCATCGTTTGTCTGCGAAGTTTTACCGCGATAACAGATCAACACGCATAAAATCAACGCCAGCCCGCATTTGACGAATTCTTCAAACAGGCCCGCCTGAATGAACGCGATTTGCAACGACCAGGCCAACGGCTCCGCCGGTCGTAACGCCAGCTGAAATTCGGGAAAGATCCACTTGACGCTGTATTCCACCACAAAAGTGGAAAGAAATCCTACGGCCAGCCCGGCCCATACCGCGGGACTGAACATACGGCGCAAAGGCATGTGTAAGTGTTCCATCCATACGCCGATCCAGCGTCCGATGATGCCGCCATAACCGCCGATTGATTTTACATTCAGTAAAAGCAGATAAGGCGCCACACTCAAAAAGGCGAACAAGGCGGTGAATACGTAGATATAATCGGTCATGGCGTTCATTCAAATGGTTCAATCATGCGGCCGTCAAAAACGCCCGATAAACGTCGCTGCAATTCGGTGGGCAAATTGTTATCCCCCTGGGACGTATTCCAGAAAAGTTCGGTGACCACAACACCATGCTCACCCGGCGGGGGCAGCACCCTATCCATGGCCTCTATCAAACGTACGGTTAAGTCGTCGGCCGCGCTGTGACCGGAGGGCTCTACCACGCGCACGTCATACACGCGGCCTTCCGCGGAGATTTTGTATTCAAAAACGGCCGAATAAGGTTGGGGCAGTCGCTCCCAGTAATTAAACTCTTTCTCCGGCGCTCTAATTTTCACCGAAAGATAGTTACTGTAAGTTTGATTTTTACGTTCCCCCGGTCGATTGCCCGCGTTGTCCGCATCCTCGGCGTTGCCCAGAGTTTCTTCATCTTTGCGTTCCGACCGGCGTTGTTCGCGTCTTTCCGGCAACCGGCGCTCTTCCGTACGCCGCTCGGCCAGATCGGAATTGCGCTCTTCGGCTTCGGCCGGTTGCTCGGGTCGCATGGCGGCGGTTGTTTCGGCATCGCCTTCGTCGCCGCTCACAATGGAACCGTTCAACTCCGGATCTTCTCTGGAAGCATCGTACGATTCCGGTATGTAAAATTCAAGCTCCTGTTCTTCGGTTTGTTCCGCACCGGAAGGTTGTTGCAGAAACGGAGACACCATCACCGGAATCAAAAGCAAAATCGACACGGGCGTCAGGTGCAACAACACCGAATGCGCGAGAGTCAGTACGAAGGGTCGCGCGCGGGTCCGGCCATGCAACATGCGCACGTTCCACTGGCTGTAAGCATAGATGGCCGCCAGCATGACGGTCAACACCGCCAGAACCAGCGGACGGCCGAATAGATTGCGGAAGTCTTTGTCGGGCAACAGATGAGTGCGCAATCCCAGTTCACTCAGAAAAAACCAGGTGAAGTTCACGTTCAAAAACGGAATGCCTTCCACCAGCCGGCCGTAATTCAATCCCAGTGAGATCCAGGCGAACATCAAAACCAGTAGAAACAGGCACGCAACGATCAATCCCCCTGCCGGTCGTCCGCTGAACAATTCACCCCAGCCCGGCAATACATAGCTGCGACGACTGGCCGCCCGAAATAGCCTTTCCCCGGTGGCGTGTTCCGCACGTATCAGGCGCATAAAAAATCCGCTCAGGGGCGTGAACACCGGCACCCGTCCGCGCAAGGCCCCGATCGCCAGCGTGACGCACCACAGGGCAATCACGTGCCCCGGAAACATATTGTACGGATTCTGAAAACGATACAGATGAAAGATACCGCCGCCGCTCTGGCCGGTATTGCCCCATAGAAAATCGGTATAAAACAGCAAGGGCGTCACCGGCAGAGCGATCAGGGCGTGCATCAGGAGTTCACTCGCGCTTACCCGATGGCGATTGCCTGGTCGCTGCACGGCGCTCTGACCCAGCACCGGCAGCAGGGTCATGATGAATCCGCCGCTGGTTAAAAACAGGAACATGCCCACTGAAGCCTGGTCCGAACCGGTGATCATGCCCAGAAACTGCTGGGGAGTGACAAAAAACTGCGTGAACTCCAGCAGAAAGAAATGCGAGGGAATGCGCACCAGCAGTGAAATCAAAAAGCCGGCCAGATGCAGACTGCCCCCCGCCAGCGCGTGCATACGCAGAAAGCGATTGTGCCGGAAAACGAACCAGATGGCTACCGGCAGCAGAAAACCGAAATCCAGGATTTCACTGAGATAGCCCAGAACGGCCAGCGCGCGCCAGGCCGGTGGGATATAATGCACATATTGCAGACGATTGGTATGTTCGTTGTTTGCCAGCATTCTGGATTCTGTTCGCCGCCCGGTTCGGGAGTGGATGCGGGATCAACGTCCCTGTGCACCCGGCCGATTCATGGAATTTAACCGACCCGGTTGTATTGTCTGCCGGGAGCCGGGCGTTTTGAGCGGATGGATCGATGAAAAATCTTGCACGGTCAGTGGCCCGGACCAGATTGGCCCGCAATCATGACGGATAAAAACGAACCGGCTGCCGGAAAAAAGCAAAAAAAAGACGCAAAGCAAGGCGCCAGACAGGCGGAAGCTATTCGCGATTCGCTCAAAGACATTGTAGCATTGTGCAAGCGCCGGGGCTTCGTATATCCCGGTTCGGAAATATACGGCGGCCTTTCCAATACATTCGATTACGGTCCCTATGGCGTGGAATTGATGCGCAACCTGAAGAATGAATGGTGGCGCGCCTTCGTCCACAATCGCAGTGACGTGGTCGGATTGGATAGCTCCATCATGCTGCATCCGGAAGTGTGGGTGGCCAGTGGCCACAAACACAATTTCAATGACCCGCTGATAGACTGCAAGAATTGCAAGGCACGCTATCGGGCCGATCAATACATCGAAGAGCATTTCGATGCGACCATTCAGAGTCCCGATATGGAAAAGTTGTCGGATCTGTTTAAAGCACACGGGTCCGATATGACCTGTCCGGCATGCGGATCGAAAGGCACTTTTACCGAGCCGCGCCAGTTCAATCTCATGTTCAGTACGCGCATGGGATCGGTCAGTGGATCGGACATGGAAGTCGATTTGCGTCCGGAAACCGCTCAGGGAATATTCATAAATTTTAAGAACATTGTCGATTCGTGTCGGGTCAAGATACCGTTCGGCGTGGCCCAGATAGGCAAGAGCTTTCGCAATGAAATCATCGCGCGGCAATTCGTATTTCGCACCCGCGAGTTCGAGCAAATGGAAATGGAATTCTTTTGTGAACCGGGCACCCAGAAGGAATGGTTCGCGTATTGGACCGAATTCTGTATGAACTGGTTGTATGACATGGGCATACAACCGGAAAATCTACGCATTCGGGCCCATGAGGAACAGGAGCTTAGCTTTTATTCGGACGGGACCAGCGACATCGAGTATCAGTTTCCCTTCGGCTGGGGCGAGATATGGGGTATCGCTTCGCGTACAGATTACGATTTAACCGCCCACGCCAAACACAGCAACAAGAAGCTGGAATATAACGATCAGGAAAACAATCGCAAGTACATACCGTACGTAGTGGAACCCGCACTGGGATTGAATCGCCTGATGTTGACCGTATTGTGTGACGCCTACGCCGTAGAAAACGAGGGCACAAAAGAACAACGCACAATTCTGAAATTGCATCCGCGCCTCGCGCCGGTCAAAGCGGGCATCTTTCCGTTGCAAAAAAAAGACGGCCTGCCTGAAATCGCGAAAGACATTTATGATCGTCTGTGTCGTTTATTTCCCGTAGATTATGATGCCTCCGGCGCCATCGGCAAGCGCTACTACCGTCAGGATGAAATCGGCACGCCTTTCTGTATTACCGTGGATTACGATACTAAAGAAAATAATACGGTTACGGTACGACACAGAGATAGCACGGAACAGGAACGGGTGGCCATCGACGCCTTGCCCGGCTACCTGGCCGACCGCCTGAGTTTATAACGCGGTGAGCTCAATAATTTAAATGTATTCTATGATTCAAATATATTCAATGATATAAATGTGTTCTCTTTGCTTTATGCTTTATTTTTTTTGCTTTATTGCTATTCCGCAGGCTGCGTACTTTTTTCATAACTCTGCTTGAGCACATCCCGATAAAAATCAGTCTCATTCGCATAGCGTTGATTCAGGCGCCGTATATCCTCGGCCCGGTTATATTTATACAAACACAAAGCGCAAAAAACCCGCTCGCGCTCGGAAGCGTTGTTTTGAAATAATGCGACGCGACATGTATTCGGCACGCCTTCCGAATCGTATTCCATAAACATGTCGGCAAAATCTTTCTGTCGAAAAGAAGATTGCAATTCATCCGACTCGCGCACAAACACCAACACCTGCTTTAAAAGTTCCGCTCGACGATTTTCACCGTGGGCGAACAATAATCGGTATTCCTGCTTGCCCGAGCCGATTGCGCCTCGAATGCGCAGGAAACCGTATCCATTCGGAAAATCCACAATCGTTTCCCGGGCCAGTCGATTCACATTCGGATATTGCGTAACCGCCGGTGCGGCCTGCTGCGCGTCCCCCCGGGCATCCAGTACGACTCCCATGGTCTTGATAACCAGTATGGAGACCGGAGCGGAGGGTACGCGCACATAATCGGTATAATCACCGCCCAGGAAATCCACCGAACCCTGTAAAATTCTTCCGGCTCGCAAGACGATGGCGCCGTCCGGCTTGCCGTCCACACCGGATTCGCGGTCCGGCTCCATTCGTTCGCGCGTTACGGTAACTTCATCTCCCTGGGAGTTAAGCACATAATGATTTCGGTCGGCCTGCATTTTTACCACCGACACCCGATCGTCGGATAGCACATCGCGCTCCACCAGTACCAGATCGACCTCATCTTCCGGGGCGGCCGGATAATACAGAGTGCCATACAGGGAAATACGCGCCACCAATCGCCCGTTCACCAGCACGTGCCAGCCGAATTCGGCGGCGCTGAACATATCCCGATTGGCCTGGGTGGTTTCCCGCGATATGAACGCTTTCTCCACTTCAAGACGCGTCCAGACCGGAATGTCATCCGGATAGGGAACATTGGCCCGCAAAGGCCCCGACAGGCCGATCAGCAATAGAACGATTATACTGCTTATTTTTTTTATGCGATTCACGCGAGTACGGTTCACGATAGTACGATTTCTAAAAGTGCGATTCATGCTTGTGTTCCCATCATCAGGCGCCTTTTTCAACAGCCTGATAGAATAAGCGATAATTCCACGGGCAGGTCAAACCGTAAATCGATTGATGCCACCCGATGGATCGATGATAAGAGCACGTGCCGCAAATCGCGATTTCCCCGTATTTGAGAGCAGCATATCGAAATAAAATCAGAATAGAATCGGGACAGGCTCGGAATAAAAAATGGAGTTCTTCATTGGTGCCTACGGAACGCCTGCATAGTAAAATATCATTCGCGAGCGGTCGGCGTACGATTTTATGGCCGCGGCCCCGCTCGATATATGCGGCGCTCCACCTGTTCAATCGGACAATCCAGTCCCCTGGGCGGCTAATCCGCAATGTATTTCTGACGGTCTGCATCGCCGCCTTATTCGGGATGTGCGCCCGCCGGCCCATTCCGGATCTGCCGACCCGGGTGTACTGGGCCTGGGAACGCCCGGAAGATTTGAGTACACTGAATACGCATACGGAAGCGGTAGCGTACCTGGCCGCTACTCTGTATCTGACTCCATCCGGTTTACGAACGTATACTCGTCGTCAGGGCTTGCGATTGCCGGCGAAAGCCGTGCTGATTCCCGTGATTCGCATTGAGGAAAACTTCGATGCCGCGATGAGCACGGAACAGAAGCACATCCTGCGCGCGGCCCAATTGTCGTTGATTGTATCCGCGTTCGTGGCTCTGGCTCGTTCGGAAAGACCCCTCGCAATCCAGATCGACTATGACGCCCCGCAGTCCGCACGTGATTATTATGCCCGCTTGCTGCGTGAACTACGGCGGAATTTACCGGAAAGTACGGCTCTTTCCATGACCGCGCTGGCATCCTGGTGCGTGGGCGATCCATGGTTACGCGAATTAACCGCGGACGATGGTCCCGTACAGGAAGTGGTGCCCATGTTGTTCCGCATGGGCGCGGATGGAGCGAACATTTATCGTCATATAATAGTCCGACAAAATGATTTTACAATCGCCGGCTGTCGCACCAGTGTGGGATTGATCCTGGATGAACGGCACAGCGCGGAATATCTGCGTTACTTTGAAAGCGACCGACGCATTTATTTTTTTTCCGCGCAAACCTGGTCACCCGCTTTACTGGACTACACCCGGCGCGGATTGAGTCGTTGATTGCAGGCTCAATTGTTATTGTACACGCATGGCGCTGTCGGCCGATGCGTCTTGATCGCTTTAAATCTTAAACTATAACCGACTATGCCGCGATTCATTGCCACTCATCGATCGACCCTGTTGGCGCTGCCCGCGCTGCTGAGTCTGGCGCTTTTCACGGTTCCGGTACAACCCTGCGGTCCGCAATTCCCGCAGGCGATTTTTACATACAACGTACACCCCGATATGCCTCTGACCGCTTTCGCCGCCGGTCAACCCGGTATCATCGAACCCGAGTTCGCCCGCTCCTACCTGGTGGTGGCCTATCGCGCCCTCACAAAACAGCCATTAAATGCGCTGGAACAAAAGGCGGCGGTGCGCTTATGGAGTGCCCGCCTCAATCATGGTTCCGATGACACATCCTGGCTGGAAGACGCATCCCTTTCTGAAAACGAATCCAACGACACGGACTGCCCGGATGGGCAGCTACAGTGCTGGTTGGCGGCGCGCCGCACGGTCAGCGATGTGCCCGATATCAAGCTGGATGATCTGCGGGTCTACCGTCGTATTTCGGATCAGTACTACGGTCAGTTTCGCAATTGTCTGCCAGATGCGTTCCGCTATGCGCGCACCACTTTACGGCAACGTTCCGAACGCCTGGGAGCCGATGACCGGGCCGTGCGCGCCTGGGTGCTGGCTCAGGACCGGGTGTTTCAGAATTGCTCGGCCGCCGAATCGATCCCGCCCGAAACCGGTGCGCGCGACGTGCTGTTACAGGCCGATCGTCAGTACCAAATAGCCTCGGCCTACTTTTACGCACTGCGTTTTCAAGAAGCCGAACGACATTTCCGCCAAATAGCCGCCGATGCGAATTCCCCCCACCGCTTACTGGCGCGCTACCTGGTGGCGCGAACGCTCATCCGCCGGGCCAGTTTGCAGACCGAACCGGGGCAGCCCGAGCGCAAAGCGTTGTATGCCGCGGCGGAACGCGAATTGGACGGCATTCTGGCCTGCGAGGCCTGCCGGGATTGGCATGCATCGGCGCGTGAACTCCTGCACCTGGTGCGCTATCGGGCCTTTCCGGAGAAGCTGCTGGCCGATTTGCCGGCTCTGCTGGGCCAACCCTCCCGGGATTTCGGTCGCTACCTCGATGAATACACCCGCGCGCTGGATCGGGTGCTGGTTTCGTACGAACGCGGGGAACAGAGTCTGGAACAAATTGTACAGAATCGGGACATGACCGACTGGATTCTGCATTTTCAATCGGTGGCCCTGCTCCCCGATCCGGACCCGGCCCTGGCTCATAGTCTCGAACGCTTTCGTCAAACTGATAGCGTAGCCTGGCTGCTGGCGGCCTTGAGCAAGGTGGACGCGAACCATCCGGCTACAGGCGAACTGTTACGTGCCGCGGAACAGATGCGCCCCGATCATCCCGGATACATAAGCATTTTTTATCATAGAATGCGATTGAAACTGGCCGCCGGTCAATACGAAACGGTCCGCACGGAACTGGACAATCTTTTGAAAGAACGCCGAACGCGATTCGCACCGGCCACATTGAATCGCTTTTTGACTTTGCGCATGCGCGTGGCCGTCGATATGAACGATTTCGCACGGCATGCTACGCGCCGACCCGCCACGATTACAAGCAACACGTACGAGCAAATCCCATTCGATTGGGAACAGGAAGGACCGCGCACCGATCCGTTGTTTGATCTGGATGCGGTCATGTACATCAACCAGCGCTTTGCGTTAAGCGATTGGATGGAACTGGCGGACAACGACCGCATCCCGGAAAGACTGCGGCATGAAATTTTGGCCGCCGGTTTCGTGCGGGCGTTCTTAATCGGCAACGATACCCTGGCGCAAGCATTCGCCGAACCCTTATCAAAAAACAGGGCGGCCTTAAAAGATGATCTCGAGCTGTACTTAAAATCGGACGCCAATCGCGCTCAACTGATGGGCCTGCTGGTGATTCTGCGCAATCCGGGTTTGCGTCCGTACGTGAACAGCGGCCTGCCCCGGGATGTGGCCATAAACGAAATTCATAATTATCGCGACAACTGGTGGTGCGCCGTACGCCGGCCCAATGAGCAAACGACTAATTCGAATCCCGCGAATCCAAAACCGACCGGATTGAACATCGATAAGGAAGTGTATGAGCTGAACAATCGCTATAGCCTGCATCGTATGGCCTGGTGGGATCAACAGTACGCCCTGCTGTTGTTTAACCGAACGCCGTTCAACAACTTACCGTTTCTGTCCGCAGAGCAACGCAGTCAGGCCAGTCAGCAATGGAATCGGATGCAATCCATGGAAACCGCGCCCAATCTGTTGATTGCCCGTTTGCTGCATATCGCCGATCGACATCGGGCGGATGATTTATTGCCGGAAGCCCTGCATCTGGCGGTGCGGGCTACGCGCTATGGTTGCACCGATGATCATACTACCCAATACTCCCAAAGAGCATTCCAGTATTTGCACCGGCATTTTCCGGACAGCGCCTGGACTCGCAAAACGCCGTACTACTATTGAGATAACATATAATTGTTCGAAATCTTTCCTTCGTCGGACTCGCCCAACTATTTCGTTCAATGCCGGATATGAAAACGGTCGATAATATTCTGAATCATGCAATGTCGATTTCATTGCGGTCACGTACATCCGGATCCGGATTTATGCTTGACCCTTTTTGAAAGCGGTCTACCAATACGCACACATTTCTAAATCCATATAAAAACCATACCATTCAGTGATTGCCTTTGATTCCGGAGGCGCAGGAGGGAGGATCTCAATGCAGAGACGAAAAATTTTAGTACCGTTGCTGGCTATGGCTTTGCTGATGCCGGCGACAATCCTGGCCGAAGATGATCTGCCGGATGCCAGCGTCGATATTGAAGCGGCTTTCGTATCCAACTACGTCTGGCGCGGTATCGATTATCACAGCGGACGCGCTATCCAGGAACAAAAAGCCTATGGTCCCGATACCGGCGCCTGGGCCTTTCAACCCAGCATCACTTTCAACACTCCGGTGGAAGGCCTGTATGCCAACATCTGGGGATCATTTGCCATGGAAGGCCGCGAAGATGAGGATGTGGACGGCGTTTTTCAAACCACACCCGGTGGTACCGACATACTGGCTAACGCCAGCGGCGGCCCGGCTCAGTATGATGCCTGGTTGACATCCTGGTTCGGATCGACTTCGCCCAGTCACTTTGATATTTATAACAACGCTCTGGGCCAGACTTCGGGATCGACCGGCGACCTGACCACGCCCGGTGTACCCAAACAGTACAAAGAACAGAACGGTTTGAAACGCAGTGATGAAATCGACCTGACCATCGGGTACGAACGCGAAACCAGCGTGGGCACCATGGGCTTTGGCATTGTCACCTATACCGGCGCCAACCCGGTGGGTAAGTATGCTTCTCAGGAAGAAATGTTCATCAGTTACGCGCCGTCCATTTTGCCCATCATGACTCTGAGCATATATAAAGAACTGGAAGGCGGACCGGTTGCGGGCGGCTCGGGCTCGTATTACAGTGTGTCCTTTGGAGACGGCGCGGAAGTCAGCGAGGGCATTGAAGTATTCGGTAGCGTCAACTTCGGTTATTCAGTGCGACCCCAATTGCAGGGCTGGCAGGATGTAACCGCCAGTGCCGGCGTTTCTCTGTTCGGATTGACTCTGTCTTACAACATTGCCTATCGTCCGGACCTGCGCCTGCACGATCCGTACTACGAGAGCAATCAGGGCGGCGAAGCGCACGAAGACCTGCCGGTCTGGATTCTGGGTCGATCCAATCGTAGCGATGGCCGTATTGAAGATCCGTCCAAAAAATACGGTTATATCAACACATACGTGAATCAGCAAATTCAGAATGTGCTGCAAAATACTTCCAGCCTGGGAGCCAATTATACGTACACCCCGCGTCAGAAAATTCCACGCTATCTGTGGTGGGTGAGCATCTCGTACGGCTTCAGCATTTGATAAAATGCGGCCGGTTATATAGCAGTTGAACTTAAGAACCCCGCGCTGCACAGGCAGGCGCGGGGTTTTTTGTGTGTGCATGCGAAAGTTTGTTCTGAGCGGGGAGTGGCACAAAGAAGCTCAATCAACCGAAACATTGCATATTTTGAATCTACCGCAAAGCCACTGCCCTCTTGGGGTATCAACCAAAACGGATCCTCTGGGTACACAGACAATTCGCATACCATTTTCGCTTTCCGAAATGGTGCGGTAGTATTTAACATCAATGATTTCGAAATAAAAAAAACCTCTCCTTTGAACCAGACAAAACACCTCTACTATTTTACCTGGACCACTATACCTTTCCTGCACATTATATTGACACCGAATCAATCTCGGCGTTCCTTTTTCAGCGATAATATCATATGCTTGCCGATTATAAGCTTTATCATGATAGGAATCAAGACAACGTGTATTTTGATCCGACTGACATTGGTAATAATTTTGAATGGATGCATGCAACTTTGATTCATCAACGTCCCACCGCTCACAGGCCGTAACCCAAATAAACGAAATCAGAAAGAAAAGCAGAGAACAAAGAGATATGCCTGTTTTGTATTTCATGATTGACACGCTGAAAGCTTGTTGATGCACAATCCAGATCAAACCGCCAAAGACCGCCACGTATTTATACACAACCCGCCCCCAGTTCAGGGGATGCCAATTGCCGATTTTGTCCAATCAAATTATAAAAGTAACTTGCGTTATGAATACACGCGCTGCTTTCATGAGCGCGATTCACTGATTGCATGAATACGATCCGCAGCGCACATCACGAGATTATTCAATACTACGACTCCTGCGAATGGGATTATCGCGTCATCTGGAATACCGACCGCAGCCTGGCTCTGCACTACGGTTTCTGGACGGACGGCGTTCGCTCCTTGCTGGAAGCACAACGCAACCAGAATAAATGGTTGGCCAATCTGGCGGCAATCGATGCGACCGATCGAGTGCTGGACGCCGGTTGCGGGATCGGCGGCAGTTCCCTGCATCTGGCGCTCACACGCGGGTGCAAAGTCACAGGCATTTCATTGTCACATCGACAGATTGAACGCGCCAGAAAGCTGGCCGCCAGAGAGAACGCAGCATCAACCGAGTTTCAGGTGCGGGACTTTACCAATACCGGTTTCCCATCCGGTTCTTTCTCGGTAATATGGGCTATTGAAAGCGTATGTCATGCGGCGGACAAATCGGCATTTCTAAATGAAGCGTTTCGACTATTAAAAAAAGGCGGCCGACTGATAATTGCGGATGGGTTCAGTACGCAACCGTTTAAAGCAATGCGTAGCTCCGATGAAAATATGATGCGCGGCTGGTTGGAACCATGGGCTGTAGATACGCTGGCTACGGCCGATGAATTTTCGGGAGCCATGCAACGAATCGGATTTGAGCGGGTCGTCAATCGCGATGTCACCGATCTAATCCGACCATCGGCGCGTCGATTGAATACACGCGCTCAACTGGCCACCGTACCGGCCAACTTAATGTACTGGATGGGTTTGCGGACCGACATCCAACACGGAAACTATCTGGCCGGTAAATTTCAATGGAAAGCTCTCAATCGTAATCTCTGGCACTACTGTGTCTTCACTGCCAGGCGTCCTTAAACTTAATGAAACACACAGACTCGGATATAACGGAACTACAACGCCGTATGGAACCCTATTTCCATACGACCGATCATCGAGCTGATGCGGTGGTGACCGATTTTTCACGCATGCGCCCCGGCGAAGGTACGGCCCTGCTGAATAAGATTTTAAAATCCGGCATCGAGCAGTTTCCCGATGCGCCCGACTCAGTTCAGGAAATGTTTGCCGACGTCGCCCGCACTCCCCTGTGGGTGGACTGGAATGAAATTGAGTACGGCGCCACGGCGTTCATGCGCACCGGTCCCTTCGGTCCGGCCGCGTTGATGTGTCATTCGCTTCCAACCGGATAT
>JAGRMX010000449.1 GCA_020441025.1 Leptospiraceae bacterium | reverse complement strand
AATAATGCCGGCGATGGTAATTATTCCAATGAACTGAATGGAAATTTCTTTCAGGTGGGAACAGCTTCCTGGTATGGACGCGATTTTGACGGCAAGCCGACCGCCAGTGGCGAAACATTCGATAGTCGAAAGTTAACAGCGGCTCATCGTGATTTACCCCTTGGAAGTATTGTGCTGGTCCGCAATATGGAGAACAACAAGGAAGTACTCGTTACCGTAAATGATCGCGGGCCCTATGTAAACGGCCGTGTTCTGGATATGAGCGAATATGGCGCCGAACTGCTCGGATACAAAGAGCAGGGTCTCACCCGCGTGGGAATCCGTGTGATCCGCGTGGGACAGGCTTCTAACGAAAGCGATAAAGGCGCCACTTACGAATTTTTTGGTGCGGGATTCGATCCGCAGGCCGGCGGCGGTGATGTCGACACGGAACAACGTACGCGCGAAGTACTGGAAGCCGACCAGCGTAAGCAGGAAGAAGAAGAGTATACGCCCGTGTTAAAAGAAAACGATTTCGCATCTTATACGGTACAGGTGGGTATATTCTCCGATCTGCGCAACGCGCGCAATCTGCAACGCTACCTTTCGCACTATGGGTATCCGGTGCATGTGTTCGAACGCGAGAACATGTTCGTGGTAAAAATGGGCACCTTCGACTCGCGCGATCCCGCCGACCGCCTGAAACATCAGTTGCAGATGGACGGCTATCGGGCCTTCATCAGTGAACCAATGAAGTAATGTCAATCCCCGGAAAGATGCAGTTTCCGGGACTATTGCTGAAAGGAATTTGATCCGTTGCTCTGCAAGAGCCTGTTTTCGGGCAGGCTCTTATTAAAAAAGATTGACATCGGTTCATATAAACGCCTCCCTCATTGCTGGCATGCTTACACTTGAACGCGGCGCCTGGGAACTCAAGAACGAGCGCAATAAAAAGAACGTACGCTGGTTATTGATCATTCTGATCGGCGGCTACCTGGCCTATATTCTGCATACCGATCAGGGCAACGAAATCGGCGCTACCGGCCTGTTCAACTGGCTGTTCATCGGGATACTGATGGGCGTCATGGCCTTCTTCAATTTGATGTTCAGCATCTATCTGCGTCTGTCCGCTTCCGGTCGTATTCGCATCAGCCCGGTTCTGAAATACATAACCATGTTTGTGGATTTCGGCGCCGTATCGATTGTATTAATACCTACCGGCGGCGATGAGAGCATGTTCTTCGTCGTTTATTTCATTGTAATCGTATCCAACAGTCTGCGCTACGGTATGCGATTGACCATCATAGGTCTGTTGATGTTCAACCTGCTGTACGTGGGCGTGCTGGCCTATCAGTATCCCGATTTAATTGCGGGTAGCGGCGAGTGCCACGGTCCTCATTGCTTGAATTTTCAACGCGAGGTATTGAAAGTTTCCGTATTCTGGGTCGTCGGATTATATACAGGTTATATCGCACGTCGATTTGAAATCTTACAGGGCGAAGTGGAAAAGTACGAACGGCTGGTCGAGCGTCTGATGGCCCGTCGCGATGATGAAATCGAATCCGGTTCCTGAGTCGTAGCCCGCTTACGGAATCACGTTTTAGATTCGACCAAACCGATGCATTTTAACAGGGATTCACGTTGTAATTCGCTTAAATCACCCCAGGCTATAAGACACTGCCGATAAATAGCGCGAGCTATGGTTTCCTCAAGCAGGATCGCAAAGCGAGCGTATGTAGCCGAAAGGTTTTTTTCCGATGCGAGCACGGTGCGATACTCGGTACGCGCAATCCATATTTCGCACAGATTGGCTATCATGCGACTGAAAAAAGCATTGCGTTGAAGCTTTAGAAAATCCGCCCACAGATTCCGTAATTCGGCCGATTCTCTCGCCGTGAACTGATCGTCCGCTTTAACGTGTGAAATCAACGATTGTGTAAGTCGGGCCGTACGTTCATGCAGCTCGATCTTGCTGTTGATAAACGGATCTATATGCGTGAGACATACATCGAGATACGGCCAGACCGATTCATTATCCGCTTGCGTGCTGATGATGTGCGGTAGAATAAAAGCACGCAGGATCAGCTCGAATTCGCGCTCAAAGAAGTCATCCCGGTCCGCGTGCAACAATTGCAATAACAGAGCGCCGCCGTCATTATCATCGGGCATGAAGCTGACCAGTTCATCGGCTCCATCATAGCGGTGACTCCAGAATGCGTTGGCGCGGTCCACTTCTTCGGGACTGTCCTGGAAGTTATGATTGAGTACTTCCCGGAGATGAACGGCTAACCGGACCAGCTGATTGTTAAAACGCAAATCGTTCAGAATGCCTTTGAAGTCTTCCAGACTACCTCGCCCGAAAAACGCTCGGCCGGAGCGACCGATCAGATTTCGGTCGGCGGCATTGGTGGTGCTGTCATCCATCAAATCCATTTTCTTATAGTGACAAAACGATCAATTCAACGCGCCGGGAAACGTCGCCTCTTCCGGCATCGAATTTAAATACCGGCATGTTGTCATGCTGTACCTATCGGTTCAAAAGTCGTTATGCGGAAGCGATTAAGCGACCGGTGGGCGACGTAAAGACGGATAGCATAGGCCGATCACCATAAGCAATATAACAATTCCGGTAAACAAGAACACGCTGAAGTTTCCATGTCGCATGTAAGCGGTAACTTCGGTGCGCAGGGGAACGGCGGCCGCGCGTACATCACGTTCGCCCGGTTGCAATGGTGGTACAACGGCGCGACCCAGGGGATCGAAAATGGTGGACAATCCACTTTGATTGGCCCGGACCATATAGCGGCCCATTTCAATGGCCCGCAGTCGAGCGCCGGCGTTGTGCTGGTAAACCTCGATAAAATTTCCAAACCAAACATCGTTGCTGGTGTTGATGATCAGCGCCGGAACAGGACGTTGCCTCTGTATGAAGAATGCGCGCACGTATTCCGGAAACAGGCTTTCATAGCAAACCAACGGCGCGAAATAAACCGTACGCTCCAGATCGATTTCATCCGAAGTGCGTCCGGGCGCGGGGAAGCGGGCGCGCACCGCCGCGGGATCCGAAAGCAGGGTCATGGTTTCGGGCCGTAGTTCCGG
>JAGRMX010000448.1 GCA_020441025.1 Leptospiraceae bacterium | reverse complement strand
CGTTTTTGTTTGCCCGCACCCTTACCCTGTCAATAACCCTGGCACTAACCGCTACCGTGCAGGCGCAGGACAGTTTTAAACTGACCCTGCTGCATACCAATGACACCCACTCCCATCACGAACCGCAGAGCAATGGCGATGGCGGCGTGGCGCGGCAGGCAGCCGTGCTGGCGCAAATCCGCGCCGAGGGCGGCAACACTCTGCTGGTGGATGCCGGTGATCGCTTTACCGGTACCTTGTTCCATCAATATTATCAAGGTCGGGATAACGTCAAGCTGATGAACGCACTGGGTTATCAGGCGATGGCACTGGGCAATCACGAGTTCGATAACGGCCTGGAGGTACTCGGCAAATTCGTCGCAGCGGCGCAATTTCCGGTACTGGCGGCCAATATCAGCGCCGATGATGTGCCCGAGTTAAGCCAGGTTGCTCCTTCGGCAGTGGTTGAGGTGGGTGGTCAGAAAATCGGGCTGATCGGGCTGGTTACCGCTGAAACGCCGGAAATCACGATTAATTTTCCCGGCAAGGAAAAACTCCAGTGGCGCGATGATTACGCGGCTATCGTGAATGCGGAAGCGCAGAAACTGAGCAGCGAAGGCGTCAATAAAATCATTCTGCTGACCCATATCGGCCTGGGTGTGGATGAAAGTGTTGCCGCCCAGCTGCAAAATGTCGATGTGATCGTCGGCGGCCACAGCCATACCCTGCTCAGCGACACCTACAAAGATGCCGGCGCGCATATCTATCCCGAATCCGTCGAGGACGCTGACGGCAACCCGGTTTATATCGTACAGGCAGGGGATCGCACCCAATATCTTGGCCGCCTGGATCTGCAATTCGACGCCGATGGCAAAGTCACGCGGGCACGTGGCGACACCATTCTGCTGAGCCGTTACATCACGCCGGACCCCGCTGTACAAACCATGCTTGATGAGCTGGCCCAGCCGATCAACGAACTCAAACAAACGCCGGTCAGCGGCAATGACGGCCAGACCGTTATCAGCCAGGTCATGCTCAGCAATAAAGACTGCCGGATCGGCGAATGCGCGATTGGTAATTTGATCAGCGATGCATTACGTGCAGAAACCGGTGCCCAGATCGCTATCATGAACGGCGGCGGTATCCGCGCCGACATCAATGAAGGCCCGGTGACCATCGGCGAGGTGCTGGCCGTACTGCCGTTCGGCAATACCGCTGCCACCCTGAAACTCAGCGGGGCCGATGTGCTGGCAGCGCTGGAACACGGTGTCTCGCGCATCGGTGCCGGTAGCGGCACCGGCCGGTTCGGGCAGGTTTCAGGAATCCGCTACAGTTTCGACGCCAGTAAAGAGGTAGGCAGCCGCATCACCAGCGCCGAGCTGCAGCAAGCCGACGGCAGCTATGTGGCACTCGATCCGGCAGCGCAGTACAGCATCGTTACCAATAACTTCATGCGCAACGGCGGTGACGGCTACACCATGTTCCAGCACAACGCCATTGATGCCTATGATTTTGGCCGTCCGGTCGAAGAAATCCTGATTGATTATATGATCGCCAATCATCCGGTCACTACCCAGCCCGAAGGCCGGATTACGGTAAGCGGAAAATAAGTTCTCCCCGGCAAAACCGGGCGCTTTACACACTGTTTCAAAAACAGCTTCTGATTTAGGGCAGGGATGCCTCAATCGGAAAATGGAATCCTCAAAAAGCTTTTTCAAAAACAGCTTCTAATTTGGAGCAGGGATGCCTCAATCGGAAAACTGAATCCTTAAAGTTTTGTTTTTCGCTGATATAATCATCAATGCCATTAATGCCTTATCTGGGCAATTCTGCCTGAAAAAAACGTAATTATTTACTATCTTCAGTATAGCTCTCTACTTTAGGGTAGTGGTCGCTAGAGACTCAAGACCTGTACACACAACTGTGCTCGCTAAATACCTTTCTGCTTGCACAGCATTTGGCTGCAACAGCCAGATTTAATGGGGTGTATGCAGGTTAAAAGCTCGCCCAACTCGATTTTTTGTGATCCAACCGAAGAGAGGCTGTCAATGAAAAACACCGAAATTTTTCAAACCTATGACATGGTCGTCTCGATCCCTCAGGACACCATTAATGCCCAACTCAATCATCTTGTCCGTATCGGTACAATCCGACCAGAATTGATTCTTGTTCAGACGATTAAGAATGGCAAATACGTCTACGAGGTTCTCGACTCCGCGTCCGCTATCCCTGTGGATGATTCGGGGAAGCCGAAAGATGCTTATATCGATGGCGAAATTCTGCCGCAAGTAGCCATTACCGAAAGCGGTAGCAATATCACTTTTATCCTGAAGTTTCTTAACGGTACCGCCTACCTGTGGGAGGGCCAAGGGCCCTTGGCGCAACTGAAAAAATTCGATATGACCGGATGGCAGTACGGCATTGATGTCGATCTGGATCTGACAGAAATCGCGAAAGATGATATTGGAAAAAACGTTGCGGTACCTAAAAATGTGAAAGATCAATTGCAGCACTTCTCCGACAATATGTTCACGATTAATCACTTGTTTATGGATTTTGAATCGACCGATCTACTCAAATTCAATCCAACCCATTCGAATGCCGGTTCAGCCGGGGATGTGGGATTGCAATACCTTGTCACGTTTATGCAGTTCTATCTCGAAAATCTTATTAAATCAGGCAATCCCTATATTTTGGGATACAGCCTGACGACTACTCCTGAAACCCAATACCCGAAAAATCAGATAATCCCCGATTCTCTCCGCCCGGTCGGCACAACTTATACGATGTACTACGATCCGGTTCACCCGAAAATCAGCAATTTGAACTTTGTTCTCGCCACTCAAGGCGGTCACAAGGGCATTTTGGGATCTCCCGGTAACTTCGATTCCAACTGGATACAGCCCGACGAGCAGATTGATGCCAAGATGATCTATTCGCATACCGTTTTGCTGGAAGACCTTTATCTCAAACCGTTTTTCAATCAACTCCAGCAAAACATCTACAATAAAATTAAAGATCATATTGATGTCGGCATCGGTAACAGCTACCAGAATGCCAAGTCATCCACACCGTCGGGATTCTCCTTCAATATTTCCA
>JAGRMX010000447.1 GCA_020441025.1 Leptospiraceae bacterium | reverse complement strand
AATTGATACAGATTTTCGCCTTTACGTGCGGTAGCCGGATCCCGGGGCGTGGCCACGTGTCGATGATGTCCCAGATTGTGCTCTATTATAAAGTGCATGTAAAGTGAACTTAAGAGTAAAGCTTTCGCCATCCATTGTTCGGATTTTTTTTTGCGATGCCCGAGTTCATGGGCTACGTTTATCCCCAACGATCCACAGCTCAAACCCACGCTCCAGATGATGCCGACCAGCTCATACGTTGCGTATTGCGCCGGTAAACGCAATTGGTATATAAAATAGGCGACCAGCGTCATTTGAATCGGAACGGATAGATACACCACCAGATCATAGAGCCGCATATGTTTGCGCTGGTTTTCAATAACCGGATCGGCATTTATCGTCCACCCGGGCGCGAACAACTCAACGCCAGGAATCAGGACGAACGCAATGATCGGTGCCGCGTATACCCAGGCGCCACCCTGCCATAGCCCCAGAAAGGCCGCCAACGGTATCGAATAACAGAACAAATACGCGATTGGGCGTCCATATTCGCGTATCATTTGTAGAACAGGTATAGAACTTCCGGCTGGATGCATATTATCCCCCTTTGCATGCCTTTTTTTTAATCTTCACTGTATTATTTTTAAACTGAAGCAAAGAATCCCATATGATTGGTATCGATCTATTGTAATGGTTTATACTGCTACAGGTTCGCTACGGGCCAGCAGCATATCCCGGGCCATGTCGGCTTGAGAGGCAAAATCAATGCTGTCATCGATAAACCGGTGCGCCAGGATGCCCATCAATATGGACAGGACCAATCCGGCCCGGGCCGAATGATCGCGCCCCAGCTTATCGCCAATCACTTCCCGAAAAAACAACGCGATTTCGCGGCGAAATTGCAGGGTGGATTCGCTGCCGGCGTGGCGCTGGTAATCCAGAATCAATAACAGGAGGTCCTGTAGATTTTGCTCTTCCAGCGCGGTGAAAGCGAATAATTGTTCCAAACGACTGTGATCTGAATCGGCCTGGCGCATGAACTCCATCACCCGATCGGCCATGCGGCGCGACATACTGGCAAACATCTGTTCGAAAATAGCTTCTTTGGCGGGGAAGTAATGATACAGGGTCCCGGTGGAAACATTCAATTCCGTGGCAATTTGACGCATGCTCAATTGGGCATATCCGCGGCGGGCAAACAGTGGAAAAGAGCGTTCCAGCAATTCTTCCCGAAAGGCCTGGTGATCTACAATTCGTGGCATGTTTTTTATATAACAGATGTTATATAAAAAGTCAAGCTTAAAATGCAATCAAGTGCCTTGAAAACACGTACCGGTACGCGGGGAAAACTGTCCTGTATGTACCGCTTAATTTCCGGGAGGGACTATGGCCTGCACCGCTCCGGAACGACCCGATTCGGCGTCGCTGCCATTGTAGGCCGAGACTGTGAAGTAGTAGACCCGGTTGCCTTCCAGCATGGGCAAATTGGCACGCGGCCCCAGACGATGGATGTTGCGTTCCAGCATGCGGTTATCAATGATCAATCGTACGCGGTTGACCAGCTGGCGTTTCATCATTTCGGGACGTACCCGCATTTCGGATTGTTCCTGCGCTTCCAGGGGCAGGGCTTCCACACCTTCGTATCGAATTGGGCGGGTCGTACCGCTCCGGTCGGCGCGATAGGCAATGCGTCCCAGATACTCGCCCGGACGCAGACCGATATATACATAGTAACCGCCACTTTCGTCTACGCTGCGTTCCGGACTGCGCACCCATTCCAGGCAGATTTGTTTGCCGTCACTCAATCCGCGTACCACACGCAGATTGGCCGGAGTAGTCGGGGCCAGCACCGGTTGGTATTCAATCTGCACTTCCTTCAATACGGGAGTCGATTTGCCCATGGGGTCCGCTTTTAGCTCCGCCTTCCATTGTATGTAGGCAAAGTCGGGAATGTTGTGGATGTCTCGAATCGGTTCCCATGGTTGCTCTCGATCGGAGGCGTCGGCTCGAAACGGATCTTGAGAATAGCGAACCCAGAAATTTAAAATCGTTCCGGTGGGTTGTGACGACTGGTAGCGGATACGTCCGCTGCGGGAACCATGTCGGCCTTCGGGGTGTATTACTTCCGAAATAACCATGCCGGCTTTTTGCTATCCGCGCATGGATTCATAATCCACTTCCAACGCCGGGTACACGCTGGTTTGTAATTGATTATTGGGATGAGTTGCATGCGTACTCAAATCGGTGCGCGCAATCCGCAATTCATCCAGCAAGCCCGAATAGCTTTCCCCGATAATGATGGGCGTACGATCCAGCGCATGAAAGGCGCCGGTCCATACGCCCTGACGGTCACCGGCGATTTGCGTATCCTGTTCGTTGCCGTTCACCGCCAGCATGAGTTTGCCATTGGTGGCCGTATAACTCAGGGCAATGTGGGACCAACGATTCAGCCCAATCTGTCCCGGACTGACCAGGGTCACGGAATGCAATTGATTGTCCGCGTCAGTGAACAGATTCCACAGGCTGACATGTAACTGCTGGCGATAAATATAAATCTCAAGTCCGATTTTCTTGCCATCCAGGAGACTGTACTTTTTGAATATCACATTGCGTCGGTAAAAGTACACCGGACGCAGCCACATCTCAATGCTGAAGTCATGCAGGCGACCATGGCCGGGCCATAGCTCTTCGGGTGCCGAAATTACCACCCGGTTCTCAATACGATTGAACAGCGCGGCGCCGCTACCCATGCGCGCTTCCGGACTGAAAATATAATTCGGTTCTTCGATTTGATAATTGCCGGCGCTATCCCGCAATTGCAGCGGGAGCTGCTGGTCAAAATCCAGATACAGTTCATTGGCCGACTGGCCGTGATAGGAGTTGGTTACGAGCCGGATGTCCTGAGTGCTGTCCTGCCCACGAAACAATTCCGTGCCAATCAGCTGTACACGTCCAAAACCGGGAGCCTGGCGCGTGCCTACTTCGATGCTCTCGGCCCATAACAGACCCGGCAATAACGACGCGCAGATGATGAGACGGAGTGCGGACGGGAATCCTGTAATGCCCCGGATATGCAACATATAGAAAATATCGGTGCAACCGGG
>JAGRMX010000446.1 GCA_020441025.1 Leptospiraceae bacterium | reverse complement strand
AAGAGGATCGATCAGACCAATGTCCACTTCGGCGGTCACATCCCGGAATATGAGCAATACACCGCCCGGTTTACCCTCATGATACACGGGCAAAATGACTCGCTCCAGAAAACCCGCATCGGTTTCGATTAACATGCGATTTCGCTTGCCAACGCTATTGGTTGCAAACGTCAAAGCCCGCCGTGTTTGCGCATTCACTTCCGGCATACCGAGCACGGTGTCCAACGCCAGCCCCTGGTACTGGCGCAATTCGGTTCCGAGCAAGAACTCAAGCGTAAAGTTCACCAGATGAATGGTGCCGTCGCCCGAAACCGCCAACAGTCCGGAGTACAGGGCATCCAGCAATCCGTGCGTCCGATGCGAATCCGAATTGATCTGTCCGGTTAACCAGTTTTCAATATCCAGTACCAAAGAGGTACGCCTGTGCCGATCCAGAATGCGATATATATAGGCGTCCAGGTCCAGCGTTGGAATCTCATCCACATGTATGAAATGCTGCATGCCACGACACGTGAACTCACGCAGGGTGTCGCCGTTCAGTCGATCATATAAAATGAATACCGGTCGATCGGTTCGATCGATAATCTCACAGGCGATGGGATGCCGGGAAGCCAGGGAACAATCCAACAAAAAAGCTTCGCAGGCCGGAAGGGCGGCGGGATTGATAGCGCGGTACGCGGTGGCCCGCGCCTGTAGATTGCTGAAACAGGCGGCCAGGTCGGCGATGCGCTCGGGTTGGTCGGAAACAATCAACAACATGCTGAAAAATTTTAAAAGACTGAACGTGAATACTCAATGAGACGCAATCGAATCATTGCATGTAGCTGCGGGCCAGTTTGCGCAGACCTTTCTCGATCGGTCCCCGAATGGCCGATTCCAGAATTGTGCCCCATAGCGGTAAATTCAACTTCGGTTGAAACTCAATGGTGTAATGCAAATGAGTGCCCTGTTCGGTAGGCCGAAACTCCAATCGTCCGCGATGGTTTTTAATGGGGCTGCCTTTTGTGATGGTATACTCGATGATGTTCGGAGGATCGCACACGGTCACGGTTTCTTCAAAGGCCGGAACTCCGAAACTCTGGATGCGTCGGACCGAACCGACTCCGTTGACGTTCTCCGGATCATCCGATGCGTCTCGAACACGTTTAATATTCGTACTCAGAACGCGGCCGAGTTCTTCATGATCGCTCAGGACGGCGAAAACCCGCTCGGGCGGCGCCGCAAAATCCTGGTCCATTACAATCGTATGTGTTTTCATGACAGGCCCAGCACATACATACCGCAGTCAGAATACAATCAGGAATCCCGAACAATCGAAAAAAACGACTGCGATTGGCTTTTATGAACTTACCGTCCTTACCCCGGAATTACATTTCCCGCAAGCTCCGGGCGCGTTCCAACCAGGGCATCAATTCACCGGCTTCAATTTCACGCACTCGATTCGCAAAGATACGTTCATAATAATGCCTTTCAATTTCGCCGACTTCCGCGTCGGTTCTATACAGCAGAACCAACAGGTTCATGGCCCGGGTGCAACCCACATACAGTACGCGCAGCTCTTCCTCATCAAAACGAACGCGACCTTTACGCAGGGCACGCCGACCATTCTGTGTCGAATGACAACTACTCCAGCCCCCCATCATATCCAACAAAACCACCGGGAACTCGAGGCCCTTGGATTTATGAATGGTCAGCCAATGGCTCGAAGTGCAACCAGCGCGCTCCCATTGTCGACCGCGAAAATTTGTACGCACCAGAATCCGCAAACCGGCCGGATCGCGTTCGAAGGCCGGGCTCAGACGCGCAACCAGATCGCTTTCCGCGCCGGTCGACATGCGCAGCGCCAGCACCGGCAGTCGGCGTTGTCCGCGTATGGCCCGGGTTTTTTTGCCGGGCATCCGCGTACGGGCGGTACGAATCACACGCTCACTCAAGCCTACAATCGGTGACAGACTGCGATAGTTTTCATTCAAGTCATAAATACGCGCGCCGGGAAATTCTTTCTGAAAGTTTAAGAACGGGCCGAGAGTTGCGCCTCGAAATCCATAGATACTCTGACGCGCGTCGCCGACGGTTACAATGCGGGCCGGATTCATCAGCTTCAGAAACTCCAGCTGTCGGGGATCCGTATCCTGAAACTCGTCCACCAGAATTAAACTGTACCGGCGACGCAAACGAGCCGCCCATTCGATAGAATCATCGCGCAATGCATCCAGCATCAACGTAATCAAATCCGCATACTCCAATGCGTTCTTTTCCCGCTTATAGCGCGCGTACGCGGCCTGTACGCGTCGGAACATTCCGGGAAAATGCAGCTCAAACTCGACGAGCTGTTGAATCAAAATCGAATAAGGGATACCGCCGATGGATTCGGCCTCCGGATCGGCACGCATGAGAGCGCGTAAAACCGCGCGTCGTTCCCGGTCTTCGATTATGCGCGGCGGATTGTCCCTGAATTCGGGCGCGTGCGATCGCAATTTATGGTAGCAGAAGGAATGAAACGTACGGATCTCTACGGCCGAACGCAAATCCGCCCGCATGCGCATGCGCAACTCTCCGGCCGCCCGTCGCGAAAAACTGATCAATAATATGGAGCCCGGTTGTTCCAGCCCGACCATCAATCGGTGTTCCACCAGTCCGATGACCGTGCGCGTTTTGCCGCTGCCTGCCGCCGCTACCACCTGTTTGATCGGATACTCTTCAAATATAACCCGTTGTTGTGCGCCGGAATAGTCTACGGATGATTGCATGCATATACCTCCGCAATTAAAGGGTCTTGCATGATGCGATTGTTGCGCGTTTATTGAATGAAAATTTAAATAAATTTCCAATGGGGGGATTGTTTACGCCCGAGGTGGCTATTCTTTGATTTTACGCATCGATTGAATGCTTTCCGGTACACGTGTTGCTCGACGGAAAAAAAGTGAAAAAAATGCGCAACACCGGCCCGCTTCGAGACCCTTTCAGGGAAAGCTTCACAGGAGAAGATAATGAACAATCTATCGATAGTAATTCTGGACGGAAACCTGACTCACGATCCGGAATTAAAAGAAGTTGGCGAGAATCGCAGAGTAACGCGCTTTA
>JAGRMX010000445.1 GCA_020441025.1 Leptospiraceae bacterium | reverse complement strand
TCGCGCCTTTGCGTTAATTGTTAGCACCATCAAAACAGAGCGAAGAACATTCCGACCGCCAATCCCAATAAACCCAGAATGAACAGGGTTATGAACAACGGACTGTCGAATAATCCCGATTTACGGCCGGCATACAAAGCCTGATGCGATCGGGAGGAACTTTTCTTGCCGGACCGTTCGCTGTGCATGGTTCGCACGCGCAGAGTGGAGTCGTCTTCACGAGCGTAGGCCTTGGTACCGCCCGGTAGATCGAATAACAATAAAACTTCTTTTGTAGTTTTCATGGTTTCCAGACCGCGTAAAACACCTTCGGTTTCAAACATCTGGCTGCGGTCTTTTTTGAGCCTGTAGCTTTCTATGTAAGCCCTGGCCCGGGTGTTTTTCGGATCGGCAATGCGTAGAGGTAAGCGCTCGCCCAGGCGCAGGCGCGTTATGGCCACCCCCGAGAAGGGCGCAATCACACAGGCCACGGGCACGCGCGTACTCAAATCTTCCTGGACTTTTTGTTCGTATACGACCGCTTCCGGTCGGAACTCGTTTAAATCGAGCTCAATGACCATGTTTTTATCGCCCAGCGCGATTTCCAGATCGAGGGCCATGTCGTACTTCAGCGTTTCCAGATCGCGCGTCGCTACCAGTCCGCTGATATGTTCCATTTGCTCCAGATTCTTGCGGGTCTTCTGTAAAAAGCGCACTATGTCGCCCGAGTGTGGCGGATCGGCTTTGCCATTGAACTCCTGGGTTTTGATCCATGTCTGGATTTCGCGCCAACCCTGAGTTATATCGAGCTGTGAAAACTCGGCGGCCTGACCGGCGCAACCGACCGCCTCGCGAATAACACGTTCTTCCGGGCCCACCAGCATGGCGAACACGTACACAAAGCCGGCGGAATCGAGAATGCGTCCTTTCAGTACTAAATCAACAGCCATGATATCCGAATGTTCTGGGAGTGGACGAAGATGAATTTGATTTGCTGCATGGTATGTCTGTAAGTCAAACGCGATTTAACGACCCTTTGAATTCAAGTCCCCTATCCGTCGGCCGAATCTCCGTCTTCCAGTTGCACCAGGACCGATTCGGCCCTGAAGTTTGACAGGAATCTCACCTCACCCTTGCCGTTGAAAAACGCCCGCCGGTTTTCAATGAACCCTTTTACGTTGCAAAACTCGCTGAAATCCAGAATCGAAAAGAACTGAATATTGGCGGTCTCATACCAGGGCAGCGGCAACGAAGAATTGCGGGGCACCCGACCAAAGGCCATAATCTCCCAGCGATAATGCCAGTAGGCGAAATTCACATAGGCCACAATCACATGCCGACTGACCCGAAACGATTCGCGCAAGACCTCTTCGGGCTCGGGCAGCTCCTGAAATGTCCCCAGTATCAGAGCGTAATCAAATACATCATTTCCATATTGATCGAGTCCATCCAGAATATCGCCCTGATGTACTTCCAGACCGCGATCGATGCACTGCATGACCATCTCGGGATCGCGTTCCACTCCTTCGCCGCGTACACCTTTCAAACGCACCAGTTGTTCCATGAAACTGCCGTCGCCGGTTCCCAGGTCCAGCACCCGCGAACCCTCCGGAATCCAATCGATCACTTTTTTATACAGATGAGGATTCATGCCGGTGTGGTTCCTGCCGACGATGAATGCGCCGTTCGGGCATCCTGTTTCTCAGCGGCGGACGAGTCCTGTATCGATTCATATTTTCGATTGAGGTAGTTCCTTACAATCCGGGTGAATTCGGCATTCTGTATCAAAAAGGAATCGTGACCGTAAGGCGTTTCCAGATTTACGTAACTGGCCACGCGATTGTTGCGCTTTAACGCGCGCACCAAACGACGCGATTGATCGGGAGGATACAACCAATCGGACTCAAAAGATATCACCAGGAAGTGCGCTTTAACCGGTTCAAAAACCTGACTGGACGGCCGCCCTTCCAGCAAATCGAACATATCCAGCGCTTTGGTAATGTATAAATACGAATTGGGATCAAACCGCTTTACGAAGCTTTCCCCCTGATGCTGCAAATAACTTTCCACCGAGAAAAACACGGGAAAAATATCCCGGGGCGCGGCCGGTCGTTGCACCCGCCGCCCAAATTTGGTGCGCATGGCATATTCGCTTAAATAGGTGATATGGCCGACCATGCGCGCCACAGCCAATCCGTGTTCGGGAGCGCTGCCACCGGGATCATAATTACCATTGTTCCAGAGCGGATCGGTAATGATAGCCTGTCGACCGACCTCGTTAAAAGCAATCTGCATGGCGGAATGCGCCATACTGGAAGCGATGGGAATACAATAACGCAAGCGTTCCGGGTAGTCGATGGCCCAGACCATGGCCTGCATGCCCCCCATGGAACCGCCGATGGCTGCAAACAGAGTATCGATTCCCAGCGAGTCAATCAGGGCCACCTGCGCCCGTACCATGTCGCGAATCGTCACCGGAGGAAAGGACATGCGGAACGGTTCGTCGGTGGAAGGATCTATGGAAGTCGGCCCGGTTGATCCGTTGCAACCGCCAATCACGTTCGAACAGATCACAAAAAAACGATCGGTATCGATGGTTTTACCGGGCCCCACGTGAAAATCCCACCAGCCCGGTCTGCCGGTCTCCGGATCTATGCCCGCCACATGGGCGTTACCGGAGAGAGCGTGACAGATCAGAATGGCGTTGTCTTTGCGCGGCGACAGGCGACCCAGCGTCATGTACTCCAGCTCAATGCCGGAAAATTCATAACCGGATGCGGTGCGAAAACCGGGTAGCGTGGCGGTCCGGGTGTGAGTGACACCCAGTTCGGACTGATAATCGGTCAGTTTCTGATCCTGTAAGTCCAGATTGCTGTATCTATCACTCGATTCCGGCATATTCACGATGATTCCGTAGCTCTTGGCTGAACCCCGTCCTTTCCCGGCGGTAACAGGCTACTTCTTCAACAGGCTGATAGGCTCCCGGACAATGGCCACCTCTGACAAGTACTAAACGGAATAGGACAGCCGCTGAACGATATCGGCCACCGGTTCCAGACCGCGCCCTTGCAGCGAGTACTCCGGTCGCAATAATCCGGGACAGAACCAAC
>JAGRMX010000444.1 GCA_020441025.1 Leptospiraceae bacterium | reverse complement strand
TCGCGCCCATCAGTCATCGAGGCGGAGTAAACTGGATTACATCCTTTGATGAAGCTAAGAATAAGGCGCGTCAATCGGGACAGAACATATTCGTGGTCATCACTGCGCCGGAATGGTGCGGTTATTGCGTCCAGCTGGAGCGCAATGTGTTTTCTAAGAATAGCGTGCATTCGACACTGAACACTAAATTTATTCCGCTACGCATTCTGGATAGCAATGCGGACAAGAATAAGTTTAACTTCAGCGGCTATCCCACCATGATTGTGATGAACGCCGACGGATCGGAGTTTACCCGTAGCATCGGCCGCAATGAATCCGCATTCTTAAACGCACTCAAGCCTTATGAAAAAGAAGCCGGGGGAAACAACGACAACACTACCGATACCGGCGGAGGCGGCACCTATACTTATACGCAAACCATCGAAGGCAAATTCATTCATAACGGAAATGGACGCTGGGAAATGGAAACTCCTTACGGTGAAAATGAAGAGTGTGAAGAGATAAAACGCAGCGATCGTTACATAATCCTGCGCTCCCGATCCAACGGCACGTACTATGCCGTGCCGTCCGAGAACGGCAAGGCGTACGTTTATGTGGACGGAAAGTGGGAAGAACACTCGACGGTAAGCGTGCAGCGCTAATTGAATGCCGACTCTAACCGATTGCAATCCATGTGGTCGGTTAGAGCGTTCGTTTCGGTTTAGAAGTCATCTCAAAGCCGCCTTCTTACGCTCAGCACCCGATTTACTTCAATTCGTCTCCGACGGGTAAATCCGCCCGAAAGGGTCGCCGGGCCTGCTCCGGCAACGCCGCCGGATCACGGAAGTATTTGATCAACACCACCTGATTGCCGCGGTCGTTGTATTGCACCTCATCAAAAATGGCGCGAGTCATCATGATGCCGCGGCCGTGCATCAATCGGTCGCGATGCGCCTGGCGGGCCTGTTCCTGAACTCGATCGCGCCAATCAAAACCGGCGCCTTCGTCGGTGATGCGAAAACCCACACGGTGAGCATCCAGAGTGTATTCCACTCTCACACGCCTGTCGCGATAGCGCGGATCATTCTGGCGTTCCTGAATGAAATGTAGATAGTTACCCTGTTCGGTGGCGCGGGTTTTCTCATCGAAGCTAATATTCAGGTTTCCGTGTTCCACGGCGTTGATTAAAATTTCACGCAGGCAGTTTTTCACACCCATGAGTTCGCCGGCGTCCAGGTATTTGCGCAGATGATCGGTTAAGCGTTGGCCCAGCAACTCCACGTTATGCAGGTAATTGTTCATGTCGTACACCTGCGTTTCACTGTCCAGGAACCGCACCAGGGTATCTTCGGCCGGATCGCTCATGCGTCCCAGCACCTCGCGACGATCTTCATGAGCGATGAATTGCAGGCTCACGTGTAACTCGCGGGGTTCCATAACGTGTTTCTGGCGGAAGTCGGCATAAAACTGCACGCTGTTGCCCGTAGCTTCCAATTCGTTTAACTTATCACTCACCAACACGCGATTAAAATCTTCACGCTCCGGATGCTTGTACAATAAATCCCGAAAATCCATGCTCAGCACATCTTTGCGCAGAAAGCCCAGCAGTTTGCGAATGGCACGATTGCCGCCCTGTATGCGCCAGTTTTCATCCAGCATGAATATGTAATCATCATCGCCTTCGATCAGATCGCGATAGCGGCGTTCGGATTTTTCGATTACGGCCCGCGCCTCGTTCAGCTCATCCACCCGGTTGCTAAGGTTGCGGGACAACTCGTTAATTCGATCCGCCAGAGCCAGGGATAACAATACAACTTCTACGCCCGCGCCGACCTGGATGGCGTTGGTGGTCACCGCGTTGGTGGGGATAACGCCGAAAGATTTCAGGGCGTACAGAATAATGCCGGTCAGAAACGTAATCCAGGCCAGCAGGAAGAATCGCGCGGAGCGCTGTCCTTTTAATAGCGCCGCCACTCCGTTGCTGAAAATCAGCGTTACCGCCGGAAAGCACACGCCGATGGCGATGATTATAATATAATAATAGGGTACGAATAAAGAAACAATCGCTCCCAGTATGGTGGCCGCGAACAGAATCATATACAGACGGTTCAACAGGGGCGCGTGCATGGCGGCGTTTAAAAAAGAACGACCGAAGGCCATGCCCATAAACACCGTGCAAAAAATAAAGACGGGCAGGCTCTGGTTGGCCCACCAGACCGAATCGGGCCAGAGATATTGAAAGGCCAGGCCGTTTAATATGGCCTGGAATATTATATAGAATCCGATGTAAAGAATGTAATACAGATAACTCAGGTCGCGAGTGGCGAAGAAAATAAATAGATTATATATAAACATTATGACCATAGCGCCGTAATAAAAACCGTACGCGATCTGCTCGGTAGCCGCGGTTTTTTGAAAATTGCTTTCGCTGTATGCCAGCAGAGGAAAGGTCATGCTGCTGCGCGATTTGAGTTGCAGATAATAAGTCTCCGTACTGTCCGCGGGAGTAACCAGCGGAAACATATATGTGCGATATAACACCGGCCGCTGGTGAAAAGGCACATGGTCACCGGTATGATACAGCAATCCCCGCTCGGCGCTATAAAGCTTGATGGAATCGAACACGCTGTAATCCAGCTCCAGATACCAGCGCCGGACATCCGCATCGGGATTCTTCACTTTCAGTCGCAACCAGTACGTGGCATCCGTATACCCGAAGCTGTTGTTAATAGTCGGGTGGAATGACGCGGTACGCACGGAATGAAACGTTAAATCACCCGTTTGATCGACGTATAAATCGATATGCGCATTCACCGGTGCGGCGTCCATCGTATCCGAAAGAATCAGCGGGGTCGGATCTTCCGCATACAGGGCGGTCGACAGGAATACAATCGCCAGTAAAACCGGGGCCAATGCACACGAAAATTGGCGAGAACGTTTGCGGCTGGAAGCATTCCTCATAGGCAGATTGGCGGATAGCGGGTGGACCCTGTTTACAGCATGATGTTATATCATGTCCATTCTTTTTGACAATCGGTTGCGTAAACAGGGGGAACGGGCAGGATGTGTTTCGGCCCGTCCGACCGAGGAGGAACTATGGAATATCGCCGTCTGGGAAGATCCGGTATTAAA
>JAGRMX010000443.1 GCA_020441025.1 Leptospiraceae bacterium | reverse complement strand
CCAGTGCTGCAACATGCGATAAGCGGTGGCGCCTACCAGCATATAAGCGGCCGATTCTTCCCAGGTCATATGCTGCGGACGGGGCAGACACTGGTGGGCCTGCACCTTTGTAAATTGCGCAAAAGAGCCCCAGTTGGTTTCATAGCCCCAGATGACCTGCGACGGAGCGAACATAGGATCCTTCCCGGCTTTGACCCACGGATCATTACGATCCCAGATGCCGCAGTGTATCACCACCTCGTCACCGACTTTCAGGGTGGTCACATCCGACCCGACTTTATATACGATTCCGGATGCGTCCGAGCCGCCGATGTGAAAATCTTCGGGCTCGCCCTTCTTGTTGCGCGCCGCAATCACATCCACCGGATAACCCAGCGCGGCCCAGACGTTATTATAATTCACGCCGGCGGCCATCACGGCTACCAGCACCTCATCGGGGGCCGGTTCCGGAATGGGAATTTGCTCTACCTGAAACGCGGTTTTGGGGTCGCCATAGCGATTCTTTCGAATGACCTGGGCGTGCATCTTTTTCGGCACCACTCCAACAGGCGGCAGTGTTCCAATGGGTACGATTTCCGGTTGCTCAGACATGGGAGACAGAAAAATGAATACAGTGTCTCGCTTCAAGCCTGATTTCTATTACCCGTGCGGCCCGAATCACGCCGGACACGCCGAAAATTGCGTGGTCGTTCACACGATTTTGTTGTACCGTCGAGTTGCTGCGACCGTCCGCACACACTGCGCTCATCAGAAAAAAACACTTCCTGTGGATGATTTTAGATGCAGGATAAGCTCCGACCGGGTATACTGACGGTACCCATCAAAATCGGGCCTCCCGAACGAGACGA
This sequence comes from Leptospiraceae bacterium, assembly GCA_020441025.1. Lineage (GTDB taxonomy): Bacteria > Spirochaetota > Leptospiria > Leptospirales > Leptonemataceae > JAGRMX01. The sequence continues at coordinate 2,264 of JAGRMX010000443.1, read as the reverse complement.
ATCAGGATGAGTAAGTACGTACTATTCGAATTTACCCCCGAAATCATTGAACGGTTTCGCGAGCAGCGCGAAATTCCCGTACATTTCTATAATAAAGACGGGCAGATACTGATCTACAAAAAGGAAGAAGCTTCCGATTCGGAGATCGATCGTCTGTTGCGCTTCGTGCATCAGGGCATCTACTATGATATCGAGGATACGGACACCCTCGGTCTGAATAAAAAAAAGAAGGAAGTCGAAACCAAAACCGAAGGTCTGAGCGATGTAAAGCTCATGGGCGAAACTCACGCCCAGATGATGACCGAAGAGACCACGGATCTTTTTCAAGAGATCCGCAAATCGAGTCTATCCTCTTCGCGCACCCAGGCCACGCGCATGATGCTGCACAGCGTCTTCAACGACTTCGAGTCCCATCCGCATGCCATGGACGGTCTGGTGAACATCATCGAATTGATGGGCGGCAGTAACGCGGGCCACGAGGTGGAAGTGGCCGTCAAGCGAACCGTCGTGGCCATGGCCATGAAGACCCGCGGCATGAAAGCCTCCAGCTTTCGCGACCAGCGTAAACTGGACGATCTGGTAAACGTAACCATGATGAGCGCTCTTTTATGCGACATCGGCCAATCCAAAATGAAAATGCCGGAAGGAATGGGCCTGTCCGTCGAAGAGTACGATTACGTAAAAAATCACCCGCTGATGTCGTACATGATGCTGGCGCATGAACCTGAAATCGACCCCCGCGTTAAACGCAACGTATTGTGTCATCACCGTCCGCTGCGGGGTAGCGCCGACGCCCATACCAATAACTATCCCGATTATAAATCATTAATTCGCAAGCTGAGCGCTCTTGAGGAGAAATACCGCGCGGACCCCCAACGCGTGAACGTGGCCAACGATATTCGCGAACAACTTTCCTTATTGAAAGCGGACATTCCGTATGATGAAGACGCGAACATTCTGGCGGTAGCTTCTGAATTCGCGTCCCTGACCAGCAAAGTTCCCTGGCGCGACGCTTATTCCACCGACGAAGCCGTGCGTATTATGATCAACAACTCCTATTTCACCTACAGCGATCGCATTGTACGGGAGTTTCTGGATCATGTGGTCATGAGCTTAAATGAGAATCGCAAAATTATTCAAGAAGGCGATTACATCGTCGTGGCGGCCAAAGGTTCGGGTAAAACCTTCTTCGAAGTGTGTCTGGTAACCGCCGCCAATCGTTATCAGAGTCGCCCGGGCATCGATCGCATCGCCACAATTTATCCCGAGATGGGACGCTCGCCGAAACTAAAATTTCTGAACTTTAATCTGGATAAGCTGCGTCCGGACCCGCGTTATGCGCACTACGAACTGGATAAAGACGATTCGCGTCACATTGTGTACTACATTCACCCGTCGCACGATGCTAAGATGTACGAGAAACTGGTGGAACTGACCCGCGGTCGTCCGCGTCGCGCCGGTGATACGTTTATCCCGCCCGGCCAGGCCGCCGAAGCGACCACTTCAAGCGAATCGGGTTAAGCGCGACTCATCAAACAAATGTCCACCGCGTATCTCCGCAGGCCCACACTGCGACGGGAACGGAGCTGAATCGCCATTATGAGTGAGCTGGTACGCAACCTGTTGGCCGACCGCAGTTCGGGCGTACGTTCCGGCGCGGACGGCCATCGCTTCTTCCGCCAACGCCGGGTCACATTCGAGACCATTTTGATGGACGCGGCCGAATTGCACGGCGCCGACTGGCTGGAATATCGTGAGGCCGTACCGCTATTAAATTGGGATCAATCCCCGTCACACCGCGCCATACAATCCTTCGCCCGGGAATCATCCGAACGATTCTTATCTTTCTGGTACCGGGTATTCGACGTGGCCATAGCCCGCGCTATTTTCGGTCGGGATACCAACATCCTGGAAGTGGCTTTTATGCGCCCCACGTTTTTTTTCGATATCGGCATACCGGCGGACGTGCGCCACAGTTCCATACCGCCCGGCCTGCATTATAAAATCTTATCGGAGTACGACGCTGCCCGCTCAATTCCCTTGAGTTATCGTATCTATTATCTTTCCAATTACCTGGACGGGTTGACCGACGATTTAATCGCAACGCTGCAACCTTACCAGCACCTATGGCAAAAAAGACGCGAACGGCGGCAGTTACAGTACGAAGAGTTTAATCGATTGTATCGCGCAAGCCGGGCAGTACTGGATGCTCCGGTCGCGAGTGAATCAGTCGAGCCCGAAACGGTTTTAACTGACGCATTGGA
>JAGRMX010000442.1 GCA_020441025.1 Leptospiraceae bacterium | reverse complement strand
TTATCCTGTAAGTTGTCAGCAATAGCATGGACGCGATCTTTTTGTACAATCGCCCCGTCTACAACAGCGACTCAAGTTGCCGCATGAATTTGCCCAGCACACGATGGGTCGTCTTCAGATCCCCCTGTCCGTATTCTGACGCCATCGTACCGAATACGGTCGATTCCTGCGCAATCATCCCGGCAATCAGTTGCTTACCCCGGTCACTGAGTGACACATAAAATGACCATTTGTGAGCGGGAGGATACTACAGGTATTTCGTTTGATAACCAATTCCGGACATGATTATAAATCGCGCATCAGTTTACTGACCGGCGCATGTCGAAAACAATCTACCGTATGATCATTCACCAACCCCACGGCCTGCATGTGGGCATAAATAACCGTCGATCCGACAAATTTGAAGCCGCGCTGTTTTAGATCCCGGGCAAAAGCATCCGATTCGGGTGTAGTGGCCGGCACCGCCGATAGTTTTTTCCAGTGATTGATGCGGGCGGATTGTTTGATAAACAGTCGACTGTATTCCAGAAAGCTGCCGAACTCTTTTTGCACTTTCAAAAAAAGACGCGCGTTATTGATGGCCGCTCGAATTTTGGCCGCGTTACGGATGATACCGGCGTCCTGCATGAGCTGCTCAAATTTTTTTTCACTGAAACGCGCAACCCGCTGGGCATTGAATTCGGCAAAGGCCCGCCTGAAGTTCTCGCGCTTTTTGAGTATGGTCAACCAGCTCAATCCGGCCTGCATGCTTTCCAGAAGTAAAAACTCATACATGCGACTGTCATCGACATGCGGCACTCCCCATTCATGATCATGATAGGCGATGTACAGAGGATCGTCCGTGACCCAACCACAACGTGATAATCCATCGGCAAATTTAATTTTTGTGCGGGCCATAGTCTCAATCAATTCGGACCTTTTTGTGCGGCACTCACATTCTTTATCAATAGAAAAAAATTACAGCCTGTTATTTTGAATGTCCTCAGAAAATCGATTTGCTCTGCGGTAGTCTATCAACATCTGGTTCGAATGCGGAATCCCCGACGCAAATTATTCAAGGCTGGACTCGTGCTGGTGATTGTCGGACTTGCGCTGGATGGTACGGCGACAATAATTTACTATCAACTGGCACCCGTTTCTACGACGCAGGCCGATTTATTCGCCGACGCGGATACATCAATCAATACGGTTCCATCCCGAACCCGACCGGTATTGGACGCCATCGCCATTTTCTGCGCGGGTGTTCCCGCTTCGGGTGGCATCGATCAGCGCACCGTCGAGCGATTGAATCATGCCGCCCGATTGTACCGTGCCGGCATGAGCCGCCTTTTGATTGTAATCGGTTGCCACTGGTCGGCAAACCGGACGAACCCGGATATCATGCGTCGGCCGTTACTGGACACCGGTATTCCGGCCGATCGTGTCATTCGCGATCAGCATTCGCATGATACTCTTACCAATTGTGATGAATTGCGCAACATCATAGCGGAACGGAATCTACGCAGCATTGCGCTGCTGAGTTCGCCTTTGCATTTAATGCGCATTCAGCACCTGTGCACCGATTGGAATGCTCATCCTGATTTTCGATTGGAATTGATTCCGTTTCGCGCCAGCGCCGATCGGCAATGGACGCATGTTTTTCAAGAAATACACCATGAATGGATTGCGCTTTGCATGTATATGGTTTTACCGGAGAGCTGGTTCCGGTCCATCATGCAGGCCACGCGTAGATGAATTGCGTGGAAAGCAGCGCGCATCATAAATCGACTTGCTGGCTTTTATATATATCACCTGTGCATTAAAAGTATGTCACGTAAGTCGTTTTTAGTTTTATTATAAATGCTATCGTAAATTTTATTTTAGAAATTGATTTTTCTTTTCTATTGCTCATCAATTCCATTTTCATGAACGCTTACGGACGATAAAAGGTCATTTGCACGTGTTGTGCGCGGCGATCCGGCTCAAGCAGCTCAACCAGTAAAAATCCTTCGTCCACCATAACCGCGCTGAAGTCTTCCGCTATCAAGCGGCCCGATCGCATCGATCCAACAATTACCCGCGCCGGTTTGCGCGGCGGACGCCACTCGGCGATAAATCCATCCTGATCGGCATGAATGCGCAGTTCGATAACACTGATGCCGCTTTCCCCATCCCAGTTGGGCGTTTCCCAATGACCGCTGTAATCACGCGGACTATGCGGCACAGCCGCCAGGACGCTGCAAACCGGTATCAGCAGTATGGGGATGATCTGTATAATTCGTTTCGTGTTCATATGGCCCTCTGCCAATCAATTGCAATTGGCGGGCCAATGGCGCGGGATCTCCGTGCTTCAGCGGCAGCCCGGCAAAAGAAGGGAAGACAGGCTATGCTGTTTCATTTCCACCTGGAGTCAGAAGCATTGGTTCTGGGCCGAATTCGGGAGTTTCTGGCCAGATTATGTCGCATTGAATCAATCATTTTTCTTTGGTAAAAGAGGGCGCGTGAACACAATCGCGTACGCTGTTTCTATTCACGATTGCATATATGGGTATTTTTACCCCATATACCTCAATTTAACGGGGTATTTTATACTCTTTTTTATTGCATCGTTTTTTCGCATTTCAAGCACATTTCAGCTTCCGGACTGGATTCGAATGTCTGCTTTTTGGGTACGTGATCTCCAACAGTGTACGTGATCTCCAACAGAAGGATTAATCCCACTTGCCAGCACCCATGAGATAGGCATGAACTACGCATGCCCACCCAACCGTATGATGTCTATTTGATCGATATCTCGTATTTCAGCGGTAAACTGGAATCCTATCTGCGTTATAAGCGCATTCCCTTCCGGGCGATTTATCCCGATGATCGAATGCTACTACGGGAAGTATATCGCCATACAGGCCTGATGAAAGTGCCCGCCGTCCGGACACCGGAAAGCCAGTGGCTGCGGGACACCACACCCATGATAGAATGGTTCGAATCCCGTCACCCACAACCGGCGGTGTTCCCGTCCGATCCGGCGCATCGATTCCTGTCGCAACTGCTGGAAGATTATGCGGATGAATGGCTCTGGCGACCGGCCATGTACTACCGGTGGGAGTTCACGCCCGACCGGGTGTTGAATCGGCGGCGT
>JAGRMX010000441.1 GCA_020441025.1 Leptospiraceae bacterium | reverse complement strand
TCATGTTACTCTCCCCAGGTAGATTCACGTCTGTCCCGTTTCCCTGTCATTGATAATATAGTCCTCTTTTTGCTCTTCTGCCAGTCCCCATCCCCCATATTTCGCGCGCCCAGATCCACCCTCTGTTGGCCAATGATTCGATATATCTCAGGATATGACCAGATCTCATTCGAAATTGTACGTGAACTCCAGCAGTTTTTGCCTCAGTTTTTAACAGATAATAATCAATATCGAGCAGTGCTACAAATAATACACAACGGGCCCAGTTCAAGAAGCTAGCAAGCTGCGAGAAAGCCACCCAGACATCATTGCGTGGTGTGAAATTGCGCGCTCGGTAATTGCAGGAAGGCGGCTGATACAAGCGCTTGGCTTTGCGAACAGGATTAAGCAAGCCATCGCGAATTTCATCCGCATACCTTGCTGTAAGGTATTCCAGATATCCCGGCAAACTTAAATTTCGTTTTCTGAGAACAACGTTCAGTTTGATCCACGAATCAGGCGTAAGCAGAAACGTGGATGAGGTTCTCACACAGGCATTCGGCGATAGTTTTGTGATTCGGAATTCTTTCATGCAATGAAAGGGTCGTATTCTGCCTCAATGTTGCGCCCAATCTTGGTTTTTTTATAAAAATGATCATACGGGTAGTATTTGACATGCCTTTCTCAATCACGATCATGTGCTATGAATACGAACAAAATGATTCCACTTGGAGTTCCGGATATCGGCGATGCGGAGAAAATCGAGCTCGTAAGCTGGTACGTAAATGTTGGAGATCACGTACTCGAGGGCCAGGAAATCTGCGAATTGGTGACCGAAAAAGCTGCATTTCCTCTGGAAAGTCCGCATTCTGGTTGGATCATGGAGCAAAAAAAAGCAGCCGGCAGTCAGGTGAATGTAGGCGAGCAACTGGCCACCCTGCAAATAGAAACCGAAACAGCCGGGCAATCCGGTTAGGTCATGTTGCGAACTGATCTTTCATATACGCGCGCAACGCAGCCACTTTTTCATCCCCCGGCCGCAGCTCGCTTAAGGCTTTTAAATGTCGTTCCGCTTCTTCCTTTTTATTTAAGCGGGTAAGTACCCGGATTAATTGGAATAAGGCCGACGGATTGTTACTGCGTAATGCCAGTGCTCTGCGTAGATCATTTTCGGCCTGCTGTACCCGCTTCAATCCCAGATGACAGCGTGACATGAGCAAATACGCATCCGCGTGATATGGTCTCAGAACCAGCAACCTCTGGATCAATTCAATAGCCTCCTCAAATCGTTTTGTTTTGACCAGAATTTTGCATAGAGCGAAAAGAGTGTCCGGATGATTCGGGGAAATCCGAATAGCCAAACGTAGCTGTTCCTCCGCCTCATCATATTTTTTTAGACTGTATTGCTGTTTGGCCTTAATACAATAGTTCTTAAAATATTCATATCGGGGATTAAATTGCAAAGTGACGACGGTTAAATCATCCTGTAAATCCTGCCCCAGGCTGAATTCTCGCTGACGCTTCAACAGATGTTCAGTCGATTCGGCCGGACCCATCGATGCCGTTTCCAATATCGCCAGCTTTAAAGCGGCCGTACCAAATTGTTCTTCTCTGGTATTCGGCGCTTCGCTCAACCCATCCGTAAAAATGAATAATTTATCACCCGGATATAACCGTGTGTCCTGATTCTCAAAATAATCGGACGCATTGGGAAACATACCAAGCAGGGTTCCCTGCCCCTGTAGCCGAACCACCTCATTCGTCCGGGCCCTGTATAACAGGGGCGCCGGCATGCCGGCGATGCTGTATTCGATATTGTACTTACGATCGATGATCATGTAAAATGCAGTCAGATAGCCTTCCATTTTGACAAAATTTAAAATATCCAGATTTACGTTACTGAACACATCGGAAGGACGCTGATTGTAATGATTGATAAACGAAATCTTGGCGATCGCGGAAATCAGAGCCGCGGGAACTCCATGACCGCACACGTCCGCCACAAGAATTCCCAGGCGACCATCTTCCAGCGTAAAATAATCATAGAAATCTCCGGAAACACCCGCCAGCGGTCGGCTGAAAGCGTCAAAGCGCAGCCCACGCCAATCGGGAATCAAACCGGGAATAAATCCCCGCTGAATATTTCGGGCCACATCCAGTTCTTTCTCACTTTCTTTGATTTTGCGCTCCAACTCATCGTTGGCCATATTGAGATACTCGACGGCCGTGACTAATTCGCGCCGATCCTGAAACAATCGGGCGGAGCGCATCAATACCTGTCGTACAAAGAGCTCACGCGCGTTTTCCTGGTGTCGTGTAAGACTGATCGGCTCGTGTCCGCGAGGGCGATTGTCCACGGAAGTCTCCGGAACAATAATTGATAACAACGTGCGCTCACGTCGCCATGCAATCTGCGGCAATAACGCCATTTCCGATTCCGGTATCTGCTCGGGCCAGAGCGGTAACTCCTGAAGAATCACACCGGCGGTTTCAACATTGATAAATTCCAGTACACCGGTTACGAGGCCGCGAATAAAAAAAATATCCACGGCATTCGCATGACCGTGCTGACCATAGCGGATTTCAAGGGCGTATTGGTTGCCGCTCACCACTGCTATACGACACACCGGCAAGGTTAAAAAATAGCCTACAAATGCCGGAATCCCTGCAATTACCTGTGAAACGGTACGCATACCCGGATTATGCGGCAGGATGTACAACAGAGCATCGGAAATTACTTCTCGCCCGACTCGATGTAAAATCGACCAGGCGGAATATTGCTGACAGAGTTTTTCCAGCAGGGGAACTTCTACATCAAATGGCAGCCACTGTTTGCGGTCCAGATGTTCCGGTAATAGAGCTGCCAGTTCGGAATTTTTAACCGGATCAGCATCCGGATGATCTCGATGCAAAAAATCCAGAAACGCTCGCAGGCGGATGGCATTTACATCCGCAAACTCGGTATCAATACTCCCTGGAGGCATGGCGTCGGTCATCCGAATATTATCCTCTAATTCATCCAGACATATTCAGAATACTCTATAGATCTTTTACACTCAGGAAACGCGCGATAAACCAATCTTCCAGGGAAGCGGGGCTGCCATGTGCGTTTTTAGTAGTGCGACCATTGACTGAAT
>JAGRMX010000440.1 GCA_020441025.1 Leptospiraceae bacterium | reverse complement strand
ATACTTTCAAATTAAAAGTCTGGTGCTGGAATACAAACAGTTCATTGTGACAATTGATTCCCTGCCGGTGAATATTGAAGTATTGTGGCGTGAATTGAACCTTTAATGACAGATTTATGATGTCATTGAAGCGGTAAGAACATTGTGATACCGTTTTGTTCGCAATGGTAATCGAAACGCATAGCAAAAAAGACCGACATACGGATTGTAATCAATAAAACGGCTGCGATAATATGACTGCTTCGCGACAATTATTGGCCGGACGTTCTTCCGGACAGGTATCGGACATTATGGTTGCCATGGGAGAATCCATTTCCCTGGATATCGAACTGTACCGTGAAGATATTCGCGGATCGGTAGCGCACGCCCGCATGCTGGAACGCATCGGCATCCTGACTGCGGAAGAACGCACATCGATTGAAAACGGATTGCGGCGCATTAAAACGGAAATAGAATCCGGTTCGTTCAACGTCGATTTCGCACTGGAAGATATCCATACCCATGTGGAAACGCGACTGGGCGAGTTGATCGGAGAAACCGCGCGCAAACTGCACACAGCCCGCTCCCGTAATGATCAAATTGCCGTGGATACGCATTTATTCGTGCGGCGTTGCGCGGCCGAAATCGCCGGGCTGGTGTGGCAAATGTGCGCGACGCTGTATGAGCGTGCGGCCTCCGAACTCGATACCATATTGCCGGGCTATACGCATCTGCAAATTGCGCAACCCGTGCGTCTAAGTCATCATTTGCTGGCGCATTTCTGGTCGTTTATCCGCGACCTGGAGCGTCTGGACCGGGCGGCCAGGGCCGCCGATCGTCTGCCTCTGGGCAGCGGCGCCATGGCGGGTGTGAACTACGCCACCGACCGGGAATTCTTGCGAACGGATCTGGACTTTCGAGAAATATATTCTAATTCGATGGACGCGGTTTCGACCCGCGATCACATTCTGGAATTTCTGCACGCCCTTTCGGTGTGCGCCTTACGCGCCTCCCGGGTAGCGGAAGAGATTATCATCTGGAATTCTATGGAGTTCGGGTTTATCGATTTGCCGGACGAGCTGACCACCGGTTCCAGCATCATGCCGCAAAAAAAGAATCCCGATCTGGCCGAATTGATTCGCGGGAAAGTCGGCCGTGTTTGTTCGCATTATCAGAATCTGAGTATGAACTTAAAATCTCTGCCGCTCACGTACAATCGGGATCTACAGGAAGATCGCATGCCTTTGCTGGATGCCGACCGACAGATGCGTTTGATATTGCCGGCACTGAACGCCATGCTGGCCGGCATGCGTTTTCGCACCGAGCGGATGCGAGCCAGTTTGCAAAAGGGACACGCTCTGGCCACCGATCTGGCGGATGCTCTGGTAGTCCAAAAAGGTCTGCCCTTCCGGGATGCGCACCACCTGGTGGGTGCGGCGGTCGCTCGTTGTGAGGAATTGGGTTGCACTCTACCGGAATTGCCCGTGGATGAGCGCGAGAACATTTCACCGTTGTTGGCAGATGACGATTTCTACGGTGCCGCTCTCGACCTGGCGGCCAGTACCGATCGCAAAGTCAGTGCCGGAGGCACGGCTCGCACGCGACAACTGGAGCAACTGGAACAGGCCGGGCAGGCGCTATCGCAATGGAAAAAACATAATTGGCGATTCCCGCCGCTGGATTTTTGAATGGATTCACGACGATCGACTATCCCCGGAGTCACGGTTTTTCGAAGCTCATCGACACGTACACTATAGCCATGGAATCGATTATCAACCAGGATGCTCTGCGACAGTACTTTCGCATCATCGGTGAATTGACCGGCATACTGGCCGACCACCAACTATCACGAATTATAAGTTACCTAGAACAAATTCCCGATTCAACCGCCGACATTGAAAAAGCGTTCGAGGTACGCCACGAAGCCATCAGTAAACCGCAGCGTTGGTTGGACGCATTGCGGTTCGTACGTTTCGTGATATCCCGAAAGAATCGCCTTTCCGACCAGTACGATGAGTTTGTCCGGGCTTACCAGGACTTGAGCGCCATTTCCGAACGGGACGCGGATCAAGAGAAGCTCTTAAAAGAAGTGGGCGATTTGATGTATAACATCGATGATCTTTCCGGCATCTATGAACGTCTGGTGGAAAAACTGTTGCAGACGCTCAGCATCAGCATCCGGGATGTTCACGGTATGTTAAACGAACCCGATGAAGAAGTTTACCGGGCCACCATTCGAGACGACCAGCAAGTCCGCATTGGACCCGTATTCAGGGAGCTTTCGGAACTGGCCGCCAGATTTCACGAACAGATTCAAATTATGGAAGCCCTGTTGCGCATGCGGCGACTGATGATCGGTTATTGACGGTTGCGATTGATTGACTCGAATGATCAGCACCGTGTTCGCGGTGGTCATTTCGGGTCGTTTGAATCTGCGGTCCTGGCCGCTGTTGCACCATACGGCCCGCAATCGACATGCGCTATAGTTTCAAACATCCACACGCTGAAAATTACCGGGCGGTATGTCCGCCAGATGATTGCGGGCCCAGCGCAATACATCCTCCGGTTGTACAGGACGCAGCCCGCTGATCTGCAACAGTAATATACGAATATCCGGTGCGGGCCTGGTCACCAATCCGCTCTGTCCGGATGCGAGAAAATCATGCCCACCGGTTATCGATCGTAATCCGCGGTTGATACTCCGCAACAACCGCGGAAGCGGCAGGGTTTCGACCGGTTCCGGCACGCCCGTGTCGTGAGCAGCGGCGGATACCTGATTATAGTCCGGATCAATGCGATTCGCTTCCGGCAGGATGAGCACCAGGCCCGGCTCCGGTTCGAGGGATACGGGTGAGAACCGGGCGCAGTCGGTCGTGCACGATTGTCGAATTCGATGCGCGCTCAGTCGCCACAGTTCCCGAAGTTCGCTCTGTTTATCGGGGTGGGTGCGAACAAATTCCTGGAATTGGGTAAGTTCAATAAATAATAAACGCAAAATCGGAATTGATTCATGGACCGCGTCTTTAATCGCATCATCCCGCGCTTGCGCCCTGCTCCCGTACCAGCGCTGCATTTCCTGTTCCAGTGCTCCGAGCGCGGCCGGTCCGGTCGGGAATCCGCAGATGCCCGTCTGACGCCGATC
>JAGRMX010000043.1 GCA_020441025.1 Leptospiraceae bacterium | reverse complement strand
CAGGTAGCGGGTTTCAAACTCCTGCCCCTGGTGTTCAGCCAACAACTGCACAATCTTTTCACTGACCAGCACGCTGACTCCGGTGCGTTTGGTGAGTTGCTCCAATCGGGCGGCTATATTGACCGTATCGGAAATGACCGTGCTTTCCATGCGACGATCTTCCCCCACCGCACCCAGCATAAGCTGTCCATAATGAATGCCTATGCCGAATCGAATGGCATCGCGGCCTCTATCATTCAATTCGTGATTATAAATGGCCAGCTCCATTTGCATTTGCTCCGCCGCACGCAAAGCGTCTAACGGAGTACCGGGAAAGAGCGCCATCACCGCATCGCCGATGTATTTATCAATGAAGCCGCGATTCTCGCGAATAATAGGGCTTATGCGACTCAGGTATTCATTTAAGAATTGAAAATTTTCCGCCGGCGACATCTTCTCCGACATGGCGGTGAAACTGCGGATATCACAGAACATAACCGTCATATCGCGAATTACCGCGTCGCCCAGACTGACGGTCAAAACGGATTCGTGTCCCATCTGGATAAGGAATTCGCGGGGCACAAATCGTTCGAATGCTTTGTTTAACGCTTCCAGCGATTGAGAATAAGCGCGAATCTCGGACACCATATCGTTAAAGGCGTAACTGAGCTGCCCCACTTCATCGTTGGATTTTACCGGAATCTGCACGCTGAAATCTCGATCGGACAGACGCGCGACACCCAGAGTAAGCGGTCGCAGACGACTGGCCAACAAGCGCGCAATCAAAACACTGAGTACAAAAGAAAGCAAAACCCCCACCAGTACCATCCCGATAGCAACTCGCTGAAAACGAATCAGCAGATTGGCTTCGCCGCGAATGTCATAATCCAACCCCAGTACGGCGATAACGTGACCGTCCTTATCTTTTATAGGGATGGCGGCGGATAGCCAGGTACCCCAGCTATCCGTATACCACTCGCTTGCCGCCTGAGCCTCGCCATCAAAGGCGCGCCGAAATTCATCGAGGGGCGTTTGCCAGAGAGTGCCGACCGGATTGCCCTGTTCATCCGACTCAATTATGCCGTCTCCATTTACATCCGCATCTTCAAAATCCGCGTCGGCCAGGAATTTGGTTACGGTGCGATCGGGCGATTCGGGTATTTCCACCAACAGGTACGCAAAACGAACCAGCGGCTGATCGTTGCGGTCTTCCGGCAATTGGGGAATCTCTCGCAACGGAGATACGACCCGTCGACTGCCGTCTTTTATCTGGCGCAAACGTTGTATTAAGCGTAAAAAATCCGGACTGCGCATGATGCGCCGGGCCTGAGCGTCCGTCAGAGTACCCATTGTGTCTTCGGAACCCAACTGTAGATCCGCCCGGGAAAGTGGAATGCTGAGCGCGGCCGTTTCGCGTTTGAGTGCCGCAATGCTATCGCGATCTTTTTCATCGAACAGGTAGGCGCCGGTACGACCGACATCCATCAATCGTCCGCCCATCTGTCGCAGTACAAACTCGCGTGTGCTGTAATAATAAAAGAGACCGGAAAAACTGCTGAGGCTCAGCGCCAGGCAGAAAACGGCAATGCCGATTTTCGCCCCCAGCGAAAGCGAATTAATGATAGGTTTCATGGTAGTCTGAAAAGGCCGACGCTACTATTTGAATGGGGCGATTATCAATCACGGTGGCCAAACGTCGATCGTTATTCCATCCGGCCCACTGACGGAATTTGTTAATCCAGATTGAAAATATCCACCGGTCGCAGCCCTACTGAGACGGGTGCGGCCGTTATGGGCGCGTCACCCCGGGTAATATCATAAATACTCACGCCGGGATTGTTAAAATCCGCATTGCCTGTAAATAACTTCTGACCGTCGCTGGAAATTGTAAGCCCGCTGATGAATCCGGAGTCGGCCGTAAAAGCGACCACATTTCCGGTACGCAATCCCGAAGAAGGATCGAAGCGCTGAATGTATTTGTTAAAACCGGCATCCAGCACGGATGCGTACGCCGTATTCTCATCACGCAGGGCTACATCCAGAATATCGCCTCCCGCGGCGGTCTCGGCGTACAGCAGGCCCGAACGAAACGATCGTGTAGCCAGATTGAAAGCCGCCACGCCGCCGTCCTGGGCCGAAATGAATCCCAATCGATTGGGACAGGAAATGATAATGTGCGGCTCCCCATTAAAATTCACCTGCCGAAACTTACCGAACGGATTGCGCGACGGAAAAGTGTGAGTGGCCAATACCGCATCGGTAGCAATGTTGATTTCCAGAAGATACGAATCGTTGTCCGGCGGTAGATATCCGGAAGGGTGATTGCGATTCAATCGTTGCAAAGCGGCATACAATCGCCCTCCATCCACAAAGAGCGCCTGGGTTTCGGGGATTCCGTCCGCATCCGCGTAAGGCGAAAGATCGATACTGCCCAGCGTGGTTCCATTTTGCGGATTCACAATGAGAATGTAGTTCCGTTCGTACAGGGCGATGTATGCTCGTTCAGGTGAAGCGAAGGCAATGTCATGGGGATTATTTCCGGCACCCACCGAAAATTCCAGTACGGTTAAGAATCCCAGGGCGGGGTCCAACACCTGAATGTTATCCCGGTTCAGGCGATTGACAATATATACGCGACCATTATAAAATCGACCGACCGCGTCCGAATGCACCGACGTAAGCGTACTGTAGGGAAACCCCTCATAAGAAACCAGCGAGAAGCGTCCCGAACTGCCCAGGTCCGAACTGATTACACCTACGCGGTTAGCACTGCCCTCGGGAAACAGGAAAGTGGTCAATAGATCGGGCTTGTCGATGTCTTTACAGGCCGACGGCAGAAGTGCCAGCATAATAGCCATGTTGAAAAACCGTCGCAATGATCGCCTTAAACGGATCGATGATTTCATGCTGACAGCCGGAAAATTACGCACGGGACGGCTTTTCAAATCGGTTTCCTCTTTTACGACCGTCCGGTTATTTTGGTATACAGCAATCATTTCAACTTACCTGCATGTTAAAGTTCGCCGCTCAATTTGCGTCTCGTTCTTTTTTTAATTTTATTTCTTAAGATCATATTAAAATCGATAACTGACCGTAGCATAAATCGATCGGCCCGGCAAAGGATAGCCCACCACGTCGGATACGCGATCATTCATGATGTTTTTCAGTTCCAGCGTAAACAGTAACTCGGATTGCTTTGCGTCTTTGCCGAACACAGAATAGCTCGCATGCAGATTGTATAACCAGCGCGCTTCTTCATATCCGGCCAGTTCATTGGTTCGATCTTTAAATACGGCGCCGATAAAAATCGCTTCGCCTCCTATAAACCAGTGCTGGAATAACATGTCGATGGAAGCGTGAAATTCGTGCAACGGTTGTAGCGGTAGATAATTGCCCTCCAGGTATTCTACCTCGCCGGTATTAATGGCGCGCTGATATGTGTAATTACCGACAAGTCGCAATTCCGGTCGGGTATAAAGCGTCAAACGCGATTCGATTTCGGCTCCACTGATGGTGGCCCGGTCGATATTCTCCGGCCGTAAACTGAACTGGGAATTAGGAACAAACAAAATCAAATCCCGCACTTCCTTATAAAAACCCGTAAGCTGAAACTCGGCCTGCAATCGCGAATCCTGTATGCTGAAACCGGGACCGAACTCATATGTTCGCGATTTCTCGGGCACCAAATCCACATTCCCCTGTACACTGCCTCGCTCGCCGAATAGCTCGAAAAAAGTGGGCATCCGGCTTGCAGACGCGGCGAAGGCTTTTATAAAAACATCCGTCGGTTTCCGGCGTAAAAATACCCAGCGCAGGCCGCCTTCATAATTGGTAAATTCGGATTTGTTTTTATTCTCCTGAAGAATATCACGTGGATTATTCGTGTAACGCAATAAAAGGTCCGTGTCGTTAAAGCGATCCACAAAACGTTCATACCGGATGCCGGGCAAAAATATTAAACGCCGATCAAAGAAACTGATTTCATCCACCAGATGTACGGAATTATGACTGCGAAATTTACGCGGTTGAGTTTCCAGTTCAATGTGATTACGATTGCGTTCCGTACGCCGATAGGTTTCGCGCTCCGTTCCCAGAAAGAAACGCAGTACCTGATAATAATCCAGCAGGTACAATTCGGGCATCAAATGAGCGCCATAACTCTGCCAGCGAGAACTGGAATCCGGACTGCCGGTGCTGAATTCCTGCATCGGATCGTAAAACTCTTCGCCCGCGCCGGTATAATAAGCCCGGGACTTTAATCGAAATTCTTCCGTGAATAATCCCGGAGTGTCGGTAGCCAATCCCGTGGTATTGCGTATGTATTCGCGGGTGGTTTTATCGGTTTGATTGGAAGCGGGACCGGGCACGCCGTGCAGGCGATATTTATAATCGTTTAATAATTTAAACTCAGTGGAGCCGGGTTGATAGGATACGAAACCGGTTAGTCCCGTATCGCGAAATTGCGCGTTACGGCGCACATCATCAAAGTCGTCCATTTGATTCAATTCCGGTGTTCCGTTATCATTATGGAAATGATAATCCTGATCCGACTTTTGGTACGCGCCACTGGCCGACCATTTCCAGACTTCATCATCGGATTGGCCCCAGTTAGCCGCACTCAGGCGATAGGTCCGGAATGAACCGCCGCCGGCTTCTAAACGAGTACCCGCCGGAGTTTCTTCACCGGACCCTGGAATCAGATTTACTGCTCCGCCGATGGCGGAACTGAATTCCCCGGGAGCGCCGGAGCGATAGACATCTATCTGTCCGATACCGTCGATATTCAAATCTGCCAGATTCACTTCTCCGGACTGGGCATTATTCAGGGGAATTCCATCCAGATACACATTCACCTGATTGGCGTTGCTGCCCCGAATGGAAATGGTGGAGTACGATCCCAATCCCCCATAGCGGCGCACACGCACACCGCTGTTGCGTTCAATCATTTCATCCAAACCCACAGCACGTCCGCGAAATGCTTCGGTGTTGATACGACTGGCGGATCCGGCCGGTGAGGCATCGGCGGACGAGGGAGGTTGCGGAGCGACTACATCAATGGACTGTTCGTTTGATTGGGTCGCAGAATCATTTGAATCGGATTCATTCTCATCCGATTCATTCGTTTCCGTAGTCGCATCGTTCTGGGCCAGTAGATAATCGGATGCGATTTGATCGTGAATAATGAGCGGAGTAGAATCTACCTGAGAAAAAAGCGCATCACAGGCGTTCAAACAAAGCGAGCAACAGATTGATAAAAAAAAGGCCGCGATATTTCCTCGCAGCCTTTTTTCGCCGGTAATGTGATCAGGCTGTATCAGATTCCAGTAGCAGTGCCACCATCCACGCGAATGATGTTGCCGGTTATGTATCCAGCGTCTTCCGAACATAGAAAGCGTACCACGCGCGAGATGTCTTTTACCTGACCCGGACGACCGATTGGAATCATTTTTTTAAGTTGTTCCTGAACGTCATCGGTCAATGAGCCGGTCATGTCGGTCTGCACGAATCCCGGGCAGATTGCGTTGCAGAGTATATTCTTGGTAGCAAATTCGCGGGCAATCACTTTAGTCAGACCCAGTAAGCCCGATTTGCTGGACGAATAATTCGCCTGTCCAACCTGCCCCAGTAGACCGGAGACCGAGCTGATATTCACAACCCGGGAAGGCTCTGCTTTGATTAATAGACGCAGAAACGCCTGTGTCATTAAAAACGGGCCTTTGAGATTCACGTCACTGACCATATCCCATTCTTCTTCTTTCATACGAAGCATGAGGTTGTCGCGGATTACACCGGCGTTGTTTACCAGAAAGTTCAGAGTACCGAACTCAGCTTTAACCTTGTCGGCACAGGCGCTGGCGTCCTCTTTTTTGGCGACGTTACAGGCCACACCAATGCCTTTCACACCGTATTTATTCGCGATTTCCTGTGCGGTTTGTTCACAGGCGGCCTGGTCCATATCCACGATGACTACATTGGCACCCCAATCTGCCAGGTCTTCGGCAATGGCCCGTCCAATTCCGCGCGCGGAACCGGTTACCAGTCCAACTTGATCTTTAAAAGGCTTATCCCCATTCATATCTGCAGGTTTTTTTCCGCACCCCTGAACACAACCAATTTCTGCCTTAAAAAGACGCAACATTAGTCATGCTACGGACCCTTTCCAGTTATGCAGACTCAGTCTTTTACCTGCGAAACCACACGGACAAAACGTACTTCATCGCGTTTTCGTTTGACTCCGAATCTGTATCGTTTGATGAATCGGCAATTAAACCGGTATGGCTTCAGCCTTCCCGGGTATTTGCGCTTTCTTTATGATCGCTATGAAAACCGCATTCGCAATGGTCTCTTGCACCCCGCGGCAAAGCCCAAGCGACTTTACCAGCCTTCGGGGATTTTCCTTAATCGTGATTTCTTGCCCGACAATGATCTCTGGGTTGCTTTCGGTCAGTTGGCCGCTTTTCTCAATTGGTCAAGATGTCGTCTTTTTTCGGAATTAGTCAGGCTTGATGCCCGGGAATCCGAACAAAACGAAGTTCCGGTACATAAGAATTCAATACTCAGTTCTATATTATACTATTCTGAAACATTGTTGCGTAACGGTAAACTCTGGAAACGCCGGTTAAGAAAGAAGGAAATCACTCCAGAACACGAAATTCGGTCCGGCGATTCTGTTCATCGTAGGGAGAACCCTTCCGATCAATGAGCGGCCGGGTAAAACCGGCGCCACTCACCTGAAAACGATTCCGATTCAATTCCCTGGCGGTCAGGTAGTCAAAAACTGCCTGCGCGCGTTCTCGACTCAATCGCATGTTATAATCATATTCACCGTGCAGATCGGTATGCCCGATGATTTCAAGCTTCACATCCGGATTGGAGCTTAAATAATCTACAAGTTCATCCAGAACAGGATACGATTCCGAACGAATAGTGGCCGAGTTATAATCGAATTGAATGGCGTGTAAAGTGAATGACGCATCTTTTTCAATCGGCGAAAGTTCGAGCGGGATTTCATCAGCGGATAACCCATTTAAATCGCCTTCGGAAAACGTACGTTCAAAAGGCAAAAACCCACGTTGTTGAATGCGCACGGTAAATCCATCGCCAACGGCGGACGTATCAGCCGGAACAGCAATGGCAAACCGCCCATGTTCATCGGTTATACGCGCAAGCGATTGTTCCGCATTTAAATCCAGGCGCACCCGGGACTGAACCGCGTCTCCCGTACGCGCGTTGCGTACCACAAAGCGTAAATCCTGTTGCTGTTCTTCGGGATAATCAATGGCATAAATGTCGTAGTTGCCGGCGCCTCCTTCTCTATCAGAACAAAAGAACAACTGATCCTGAAAGAGAGTGAGGTAAATGTCATTCTCCTTAGAGTTAATCCGATCACCGAGATTCAACGGCTCACCAAACTCACCATCTTTGTATTCTGTATAGTATAAATCCCATCCGCCCAATCCACCGGGACGTCGGGATGCGAAATAATAGCCCGAACGATCACGAGCAGGTGTGAACCCGGCTTCCTGGTATCCCGCATTGATTTGCGGCGGTAATTTTTCCGGAGTTGTAAAACCTTCGGCTGTCATTTCACTCTTCCAGATTTCCGCCTGATTAAAATCGCCGAAAGCCCAGCGCGAAAAAAATAACGTGCGCGTTTTTTCATCAAAGGAAGGCGATCGTTCATGATGAATCGTGTTGATATCACCGGGCACTTTAATGGGGCGTGTCCAGCTCCCATTTTCATTGTACGACATATACAAATCGAAAGAAACCCGAATACTGCCGGCTGCCCGATACTCCAGACTTCCCTCGCGATCGCTGGAAAAAAACAGCATCTTGCCGTCTCCGGAAATAGAAGGCGATTCGTCGCTGTAGCGGGAATTAATATCAACGATCGGCTCGGGCTCGCTCCAGCCCTGATCGCTTTTATGTGTTACAAAAATATCCGGATAGCGGCCGCCGTTGCGTTTCGAACTGAAAACCAGAGTTTTACCGTCTTGCGTGACAGAAGGCGCAAACTCATCCGCGGGCGTGTTTACCGGATCTCCCATGTTTGCAAGGCGCAAATCTTCCTGAGCCAACAACGATCCGACACACAAAATACAGAATATTACCAGGGTGAAGCGTACAACTGCGCGGCTCGAACGTGAATCGATCCATGTGAGCTTGTCGGCTTTTTTCCGTCTAACGTCTTCATGGTGCTCAACAGTTCGAAATCTATCAGGAATCATATGCCCTCCGCGAATAAATCGCCCGGTACAACTCATCGGAATGCTGACCCGAAGCTTTAGTTCCATCCTGATCGTTAAATCGGCGTCCGATTCGCGAAAACCTTGACATCCGGCAAATTGACTGCTAAATCGGCAAGGTCAGATGCCAGACGGGGATTCACGTAGCATAGCAGGCAGAATAGCGGTCCCTTCCCGTCGGTCGGCTCTTGCCCCGGTCGCATTCAGAATCGGGATTTACCCCCCCTGCAAGGAAGTCACCCAGCATGATTGATAAAGACCATCCCGCGGATTTCCTGGCCGCAGGCTGGCACAGCGGTATCAAGCCCGAGGGACTCGATTTCGGTGTGATTCATAGCCTGCATCCCTGTGATGCTGCCGCCATTTTTACCCGGAATAATTTTGTGGGCAACCCAATCATCGTCGGGCGGGAAAACGCGGCGTCCGGCAAGCTGCAGACTATTATCGTAAATTCGGGCAATTCCAATGTAGCCACCGGTCCGGAGGGTTTACAACTGGTCCGTCAGTATACCGAAGTTGCGGCAGAATCCCTGGGCATTGATCCGGGGTTGATTTTGCCGTGCAGCACCGGAGTCATTGGGCGTCCCATGCCCGCCGATCGTATGCTGACTGCCTGCCGCGAAATTCCTGAAAAATTGAAACAATCGGATTTCCTGGCCTTTGCGGAAGCCATTCGCACGACCGATGCCTATGTGAAAATGCGCGGCATAGAATTGATGAGCGGTGGATATATTCTGGGCATTGCCAAAGGAGCCGGCATGATTCAGCCCGACATGGCCACCATGCTGTCATATATTATTACGGATGTCAGCATCGGCAGCGCCGATCTGGGACGATTGATACGGGCCGTGGCCAATCGCAGTTTCAATCGGCTATCGGTAGACGGAGATACGTCCACCAGCGACACATTCGCCATTCTGGCCAATGGCGCCGCCGGAGTTCACGTACGATTTCCGGAAGAAGCCGCCCGGATGTTTGCCGAATTTGCGCATCCCATCACTCCGGCGGATGCCGCCAGCCTGCCCGGTATGAACGGACAGAGTCGCGAGTTTGTCAGCGCGCTCATGGACATTTGCCTCACGCTGACACGCCTGATCGCCGCCGATGGCGAAGGAGCCAGCAAGCTGATTGAGCTGCGCGTATCGAAGGCTCAATCGCGTGAACAGGCGTTGAAGATCGCGCGTTCCATCATCAACAGTCCGTTAATCAAAACCGCCGTTTACGGCGCCGATCCCAACTGGGGCCGGCTATTGATGGCCATCGGCAAAGTATTCGACGAACCGGTGCCGATTGAAAATCTAAAAATACGCTTTGGAGAACATCATTTAAACCCCGATGAAACGGATAATCTCAAGATTATATCGAATTACCTCAGTGGCAGCGAAGTGGAAATGGAAATTGAACTGGGCCTTGGTAACGCCAGCGAGACGGTCTGGGGCTGCGATTTAACCGAAGATTATGTACGGTTAAATTCAATGTACACTACCTGATATCTGTGGCTTCAAAAGTCAGTCGTCATGATCTGGAGAGAATTGAAACAGCGGCTGCTCAAATTATGGAGCAGCAATCGTTTCCGAAGAATTGTGTACTCTCTGGTGTTCGGCATATTCATCGTTGCCATTTATTACTTCATTCGCCTGCTTATTCCACAGGAATTGTTTCTCTACAATGAAATTGTAACCATCGTTTTTATCGTCATTTCCGTGTTGATTCTATTTCCGGCTCGCGAACGCATATTGAATCGTCTGCTCCCGCGCTATGAGTACACGGCTTTCTTTGGGTTTGATTATCATCACCTTGAGTTTATGGCTCGCCAGTTTTCGGTAGAGACCCTGATTCATGAAATTTTCCCCGAGTTCATGGAATGGCTGGACGTACGTCAGGCGCGCCTGGCCATTCTGGAGCCCCACCGTCGTTTTTATGAAATTTATATTTATAGAAATGGACGCATCTCCGGCACCCAGATACAAATCGAGAAAACTAACGCTTTGATTCGCTTTTTAACGTATCACGGTCGCGCCATTGAACTTTTTGACGAATCCCTGCCGGATCCGATACGTCGTTTGCTGGAAGAACAACACGCCAACAGCATACATCCGTTCTTTTATCGCCAATGGATGCCCGGCTTTCTGGTATTGTCCGAACCACCGCGCCATGAATTCGCCGAAAGGGCGCTGGAATTTTTCGCCAACAAGGCCGCGGTTAGCATACAAAATCACATTCTTACCTATCGCATGATCGACAGCAATCTGTACGATCGCGAATTGGTCGCGGCTCAGCGGGTTCGCAAAACCCTGCATCAAACCCCCATACCCAGGTTGGACGGATTTGAATTGAAACGATTGATCGAACCCGATGCCCATCCGGCTATTTTGGAATTCTTTCGAGTGCCCGACGGACGCTGGTTCCTGGTAACACTTTCCACTCCCCGCTTTACCGGAGCGGCCGGGATTATTCTATACAGCATTCTGGGAAATTTGTATTCTATTATACACCGGGAATCCAATATTACCATGCACCGACTCATGTCGGAACTACGCCAGGAAGAACTGCCCGACTCGGAATACCGCATAGATATTCTAATCGCCGAGCTCCGCGAGAATGAGGCCGAAGTAATCGTGCTGGTAGAAGGAGATCGATACAGTCTGCTGGAATCGCACCAGAGCGGTACCAATCTGATTTCACCCGGTTGGCGTAACTTCATCGATCTGAAATCAAAGACGCCGTATCGTCTGGAATATATGCGGCAACCCATTCTGGAATTGATCTTTCGCGGAGACGATTCCTCCGGCAGAGTTAACCCCGGAGCGAAACAAAAATTGCCGACGCAAAACAAGACCGGTACGCCTGAAAAAAACATGAAAACGGGTGCCGAAGCCGACATTCAAATAGCCGATCAAATTGGAGCTCCGGGGCCGCTGTCGGATTGATTCCGACTCCGCGTCCTGATAGACTGATGCAATGCGCGTTCAAAGTTTAATCTACCCGATCGGTGTTCTGATCCTGCTGGGCATGTATGCGTTTTTTGCGGAACCCGGCGGCTTTCGTCTGCCGCGTTATTATACGCCCGATGGAGTGATCATGCCCATCGGTGACTATGCTCATGGAACGCACGCCCATGCTTTTTTTGAAATAGACGGACGCGATCCGTCCAGTCTACCCGCCCTGTTTCCCGAACATCGCAATCTTTTTGTGACCACGGAAAAGGGCACCGGCCTCATGCTCACAGTCCCCAATGATATCTGGGAAATTGCGTATGATTTTAAAGTACTGATTTTACTTTCCATCGTTTATCTCATTGCCGCCGTCTGGTTTTATCGCTCCACTCGCGATCTGCATCTGGCCGGGCTATGCTTTACCGTTTCCCTGTTTTTTTACGGTGCGGTGATCGTTCTGGCCTATCACGAATTGCAGTTTTTCTGGATGGTGACCGGATTCATCATGCTGCCGGCATTGTTGAATATGGGATTCCGCACCGCCGGCAAAGAAGTGTCCGGGTTTTTGTTAATCGGCGAGTCTATCGGCATATTGTTTCTATCATTAATTACGTATGTCGGCTTAACCAATGCGGAAACGCTTAAGAACATCAATAACTTCTCGGTTCTGATTTTTGCCGTTATTATCGTCGCGGTATGCGCGTTGCAGCTGCAAAACGCTTTGCGGCATACGGAAGATCCGGTAGAGCGCTTGAAACGCTGGGTTTTGCTGGCCGGCAGTATCATCGGCGTGATGGTGCCTTATGGCATGTTCCAGATCATCTATGTGTTTCGCAGTCCGTCTATTCCCGCCGATTATATTATTTTGATCAGCATATTATTTCCGGTATTTCTGGTGTATGGCTCGTATCGCCTGCATATCATTCCATTTCAGTTGGTGGCCACACGTTCTCTTGTAGCGGGATTATTGACGGTACTGTTCGTCGCCGTTTACGGCGTGGCGCTGATGATCCACAGCTTGCTGCTACCGGAACAGGAAAGCAGTTATCAATGGATCGTGAACGTAGTGTTTATTCTCAGCCTTGTCTTTTTTCTCGATCCGTTACGCCGCTTCATATCCCGTTCACTGGAAAGTCGCGTGTTCCGTCTGGACTCCCGTTTA
Source organism: Leptospiraceae bacterium (assembly GCA_020441025.1). Classification (GTDB taxonomy): domain Bacteria; phylum Spirochaetota; class Leptospiria; order Leptospirales; family Leptonemataceae; genus JAGRMX01. The sequence continues at coordinate 1,738 of JAGRMX010000043.1, read as the reverse complement.
AGCGATTCTCTCAAACGAATCGCGCAGCTGATCTCCGCCCATCGTCGTATCCAACCGGCGGTAAACGCTTTCTTGCAGGAAGTACATATGGCGGTTAACGTGGATAAGATCAGCTTTTTATTTTCGCACGCATCGTTTCCCGATTTGTATGTAAAGCAGGGTCGCCTACGCCGCATTTCACACAACAGTTCCATCTGGGATCATCTGACACCGGGCCGAATGATTGTAACCGCGTATCTGGCATACGGTGGTGGCGGAGCGGCGGAACTGTACAATTATTTATATAAGAACAATTACATGCTGGCCATTGGCATTGTGGGCAGACTCGGTCGCGTGGGTTTTTTTCAGAACGGTATCGACGCGATATTTCGTGGAAAGATGTCCTGGGCCGCGCGCCCCCGGGACGGAGAAACGCAGGAGAGTCAGGATATACGCGCCGCTCTGCTGGTGGGCTACCATCAGAAGCGTAAAAAACTGACGCTAAAAGAAATCCGGTACCTGCAGGAAGCGGCCAAGTTAGCCGGCATGTTGATTCATAACTATTCTCTGTTAATTGGAGAAATTGACAAACGTCGGCGCATGCGTGAAATCATACTGGCCGGTCAAATGCAACGCAGCCTGCCTCAGAGTTACGGCGATGAGTTTGCCAATGTGCATATGGCCCATTTTGCCCAGGCGGCCATTTCCGTTACCGGCGACTATATGGACCTGGTTCCTTTATCACGCAAATCGTTCGCGTTCTTTCTGGCGGATGTCAGCGGACACGGTCTGGGCACCGGCTACCTGGCCAGTTCTATTCGCTCTATTGTGCGTTCGCATCTTTCGCATGAAGCGTCGTTGCTCGATACGGTCCAGACGTTGAATCTTTTTTTAATGGATCGATATCGCGGCAATGAGTTCATCACATTGTTCGCATTCATCTTGAACACCGAATCGGGTACTATGGAATATATAAACGCGGCGCATCCCGGTCCGTATATAATTCGTCCGCGGGGCGAACTTATTCAACTGGCACATTCCCAGCGTTTGGTGGGCGTATTGCCCACGCCATATCACACCGAGAGGACCCGTCTGGAACCGGGCGACAAGTTGTTCGTATATTCGGACGGCGTCACCGAAACGTTTAATAAAGAAGAAATCGCCTTCGGAGAAAGCGGATTGGAAGCGCTCCTGCTGGCCAATCGAAGAGAAGAGCCGACCGAAATCGTCAGGCGCTTACAACGAACTCTGGTAGATCATCGCAACGGTGCCACGGTCACCGACGACACGACCTGTATGATGCTTGAGTTCGCTCCGCGCTTCAACCCGGTACGCGGTATCTTTCAGCTTTTGGGCCTGGAACGCGATTGAATGACCCGGTCATTGCACGGACATCGGAATCACGCGATTTTCCAACACGCTATTGGATAAAAGCCGACAGAGTTGATCGTAAGCGTAAATAACACCACGATGATGTGCGGACGATTCCAGAAACAGATTCTGATTATGCATCAGCATTTCATCATTCAGATTCATATCCAGATCCTGGTAGTAATCAATGTGCTGTTGCCGTAGACGATGCATCAATTGCAATTGAACGGGCAAAGTACCTCCTGATTCGGTATAAATGCTGACAAATCGCCCTTGATCCTGAGCGATCCACGCTTCGAATTCATCTACCCGGCCATACAGACCATCAAAAATATAAACTTCGTAGATGAATCGCTCCAGTCCGCCCTGTTTCAAAATTTGCGCAACC
>JAGRMX010000439.1 GCA_020441025.1 Leptospiraceae bacterium | reverse complement strand
CTGCAATCCATGGTAACCAGTATGGAAAACATACAGGCCAGCTCTGCGGAAATGAACGGTGCCGTTCAAATCATAAACGAAATTTCGGATAAGATCAATTTACTGTCTTTGAATGCCTCCATTGAATCCGCGCGGGCCGGTGAAGCCGGTCGCGGTTTCGCGGTGGTGGCGGAGGAAATTTCACGCCTGGCGGATCAGACCGCCGGCAGCATTCGGGAAATCGACGATCGTATTAAAATGAACGATGCGGAAATCCAGAAGGGTATGCAGGAAACCCGGGCCGTGCACGCGTCCATGGAGAAAGTAATCGGTGGCATCGATTCGATCACGGCTGTAACCGGTGATATGGATCGGTTTCTTTCGGATCAACTGGAGAGCAACGATCGGGTTAAGTCGAGCATGACTCTGCTACAGGGAAAAACGGGACTGATTCGTACTTCCACCCGGGAACATCGCGATGCAATGAGTGAAATCTCTCGCTCGCTCTCCAATGTAAATAACATCGCTCAGTCGGTGGCCTCCGGCGCTCAGGAGATAGCCGCCACGTCGCATGCACTCAGTAAACTGGCGGAAAGTTTAAAGAAAAATGTGGGCTATTTCAAGGTTTGAAAAAAATAGTGGTGCTTCTATCCGTGCGTGAAAAACACCAACCGTTCGGCGAAAGATTCTAATGGAAAGCCGAAACTTATCAGTTGATAATCAAGCGCGCCTGTAGCTCAATGGATAGAGCGCAGGTCTCCGGAACCTGAAATCGGGGTTCGAATCCCTGCAGGCGCACAACTATAGAGCGCATTTAAGTGTGCTCAATAGAACATTGATATATTGATCCGCTTGATTGTGGGTTACAGCGAGGAAACTAAATGGAAATGGGACTGATTGCAACAATCATCATCGGCGGCATTGCGGGTTTTATTGCCGGCAAACTGTGGCGTGGAGAGGGCTTCGGCATTTTTTTGAATATCATTCTGGGCATCATTGGCGCCGCCGTGGCGGGCTGGCTGTTTGACTTTCTGTCGATTGGCTTTCTGGCGGGCCATCCCTGGTTGCGCTACCTGCTGACCGGTATAGTCGGTTCTCTGTTGTTGCTTGTTATCTATAATAAATTAATCGCACGTAAATAATCGGTAATCGCTTCAAATACCCGATTCCGATGTCGGTGCTCGCAAGCGCATGCCCTGCGCTTGCAACGCCGACCGCAAACGGCGCATAAAGTCCAGGCCCGGGTCGGGTTTGGCAACGAAGTAATCCGGATCGCGTTCCTGATAGTATTCCGTATTTTTTAATAATCCGCTTTCTTGATGTCCGATGACCATTTCAATCGGATAGTAACCTTTCAATACTTGAATCAGCTTGATGTTGGCCTGTAATTGAGCGTCGGTGAGCGGCATATGCGGGCCGCCGATATTTTCCACTCCGATGGAAATGTGATTCAGACCGATGCAGTGGCGCGCAAAACGATTGGCCGGCATGAGTTGCACGATACGCCCATCGCGATCGATCATGAACTGAACCGCCACATTAACCCGTCCGGCCTCATACAGAGCGCGTCGGGCGGGATGAGCCGTCTCCCGATCGAATATGCGAAAAGCCGATTCAAAATCGACAGTGGCCGTCCAGTGGATTACAACAAGACGCGGTTCAATCCGGAGATGGTTACGTTCGGGATCTATATGTCGGTGTATGTACTCCAGCGTAAGTGCCGACCGTGTTGGGCTAAAGCTGATCGGTCGATAGATGATCTCCGGATGGCGTTCGTTTAAGATATGCTCGGTATCTCGAACGGAATGTGTGACTGTGCGTTGGTCGGTTTCATGCGCCGAACCACAATAGGACAGTACGACGGCGAACAGAATAAATGGCGCAATACGTGTATACAGACGATGCTCCCTTCGCAGAATACCGATACAGGGTGCAGGCCGGCGTGCGGACGGCAATGTAATTTTGTTGCCCGGGAGTGAAATAGAACTACGGTGGATAGATGCTCGCCCGTATCATATTCCGGCCGCATCCGATTGCGTTTTATTTCAGTTTAGCGGTGTGCGCGTTATGGAATGCGCATTGTGCGGTTTTACATCCGGAAATGCGGCCGGTGACGGCGTATCTGGATGAAAACATCGCCCCGGAAGACGATACAACCGCAGTGCTGGTTTCACCGTTGGCGGTGGTCATTGGAACGGTCACTCTCAGTGTGGATGGGTTGGTACTGAATCCCATCCTGAATTTAAAACCGGCCCATGAACTGGCTTTTGAATTCGCGCTGGAAGGCACCGGGGAGTTGGGCTGGGCCGAAACGGTGGCGTTTCCCATGCGCTTGATTACTTATAGTTTATTGCTGATAGGCGGAGACATTTTTATGTGCAGCATACCGGCGCCGTGGTACTGAGAGATAGACTTTAATCAGGAACATTGCGAGTCCAGCCCAGAACTCATCTCAAAACTCTGACTTTTCTGTATGGTCTGGAATAGAATCTTACGATGAAACTACGTATACGAAATAGAAAGCAAAGTGCTGCGTGCCGCTCGGCCAAGCCCCGTCAATCTGCGCGCGACAATTACGATCGGCGCCGGCGGAGTAAAAGAATATGGGCACGTGCGCTTTGCATAGTGGTCGGTATTCAGCTGAGTACCTGCGCCGTAACCGATGTGCATCATCTCGCGACCACCAATTATGTGGATCGCAAAATCACACCGGATAATCGGGTGGCGCAATGGGCGTTGACACCGGTTTATATACCGATAGCCGCGGTCACGCTGACCGTAGATAATTTTATCATCGCACCCATCGTGCATTTGCCATCGGCATTGCTGGATACGTGGGATTTTCTGACCGGCGATGTAGAAGGCTATTATGCCAATATGGGCACCGTGCCTTTTCGCATAGTGCTATTGCCGGTGGTGTTCGCGGGCGATTGGATGGGTCGCACCTGGTTTGCCATTGATACCCGCGAAGATGGCTGGAACTGGCCCGCCTGGGGCCGCCAATGGCGGCGGGATTCACAGGGACGTTTGATCGATCCGCCCGAAGAGCAGGTGCAATGAGAGTCAACATGTTCAAACGATATCGCAGATGCATTGCGTTTATTCTTGTTCTGTTATCGGTATCATATCTGCCCGCCTGCGGTTTTATCCA
>JAGRMX010000438.1 GCA_020441025.1 Leptospiraceae bacterium | reverse complement strand
AAAGTGGTAGCGGATGCCGGTCAACTGGGAGCGGCCTTTGATGAATTACACGATGGCGGCATAATCGCCGTAAAAAGTCAGATTCATGCGGGTGGTCGCGGTAAGGGCACTCTGTATGATGGTGAGAATCCGGCGGCGGCCAACAAGGTCCAGGAAGGCGGCGTGAAAATCGCAAAGACGCGCGATGAGGCTCTGGAGTATGGCGGCAAGATGTTGGGCAACTATCTGCATACCATACAGACCGGTGAGACCGGTAAAAAAGTGCTGAAAGTCTATCTGGAACGCGGAACCAATATAAAAAAGGAATTCTATTTGAGTATGCTGCTGGATCGCGGTCTGGCGAAACATATCATCATGGCTTCGACCGAAGGTGGTATGGAAATTGAAGAGGTGGCGGCCCATACACCCGAAAAAATCATAAAAGTGCCGGTAGAAGCCGGTATCGGACTGCAGCCCTGGCAGGCCCGACACATACTGTTTCGCCTGGGATTACCGAAAGAATCGCTCAAGCAGGGCTCGGCCTTTCTGATGAATCTGTGGAAAGCGTATCAACAGGAAGATGCCAGCATGCTGGAAATTAATCCCTTGGTCCAGACCGATAAGGATGAGCTGATCGCTCTGGACTGTAAGTTCACTTATGATGATAACGCATTGTATCGTCATCCCGAAACCGGGGACATGCGCGATTTGACGGAAGAAGATCCGCTGGAAGTGAAAGCTTCGGAATACAATCTAAATTACGTTAAACTGGATGGCAATGTCGGATGTATGGTGAACGGCGCCGGATTGGCCATGGCCACCATGGATATTGTCAAACTGGCCGGGGCCGAGCCCGCCAACTTTCTGGATGTGGGCGGCGGTGCCAACGTGGAAACCGTCAGTAACGGCTTTCGAATCATTCTGGGCGATCCCAACGTGAAAGCCATATTTGTAAATATTTTCGGTGGTATCGTACAATGCGACCGGGTGGCCAATGGAATCGTGGAGGCCGCCAAACAGGTGAATATTACCGTTCCCCTGATTGTTCGATTGCAGGGCACCAATGCGGAAATCGCCCGGGAAATTCTGGAGAAGTCCGGAGTGGCCATTATCGTCGCCACTACCTTGAAGGACGGTGCGGAGAAAGTCGGCGCCGCAATTAAGGCCGGTTGATTTGCGGATCGCCGTCAACGTGGATGCACCGCGGTAAAGCAATTCCGCTGTGAATCGCCCTGCGAACCGAACCACGGCCGCCGGGCGGAATGACCGCAAAAAAGTTTGAGAAATTTAGATTACCAAAGAGATTACGGAGTACCACATCATGGCTGTACTGGTTGATGAAAATACGCGCGTGGTAGTGCAGGGCATTACCGGAAAAGAGGGAAGCTTTCATACCTCCCAGATGATTGAATACGGAACGAAAGTCGTCGCCGGTGTAACTCCCGGCAAGGGCGGTCAAAAAAGCGAACACGGTGTGCCGGTATTCAATACCCTGTGGGAAGCGGTACAGGAAACGGGCGCCAACGCCTGCGCCATATTCGTTCCGCCCCCTTTCGCGGCGGACGCCATTCTGGAAGCCATCGGTGCGGAAATTCCCCTGTGCGTTTGTATTACCGAAGGTATTCCGGTCAATGATATGGCCCGGGTGGCGCCGGTGCTACAGGCCGGCAAGACCCGCATGATCGGACCCAACTGTCCCGGTGTGATCAGTCCCGGTAAATGTAAGATTGGCATCATGCCCGGTTTTATTCATCAGGCCGGTAAAATCGGAGTCGTGTCCCGATCCGGAACCCTCACATATGAAGCTGTGAGCCAGTTATCCGACCAGGGGCTCGGGCAGAGCACCTGCATCGGAATTGGCGGCGATCCTGTGATCGGTACCAAACACCTGGACGCGGTGCGTTTGTTGAATGATGATCCCGATACCATCGGCATTGTAATGATCGGGGAAATTGGCGGCACGGATGAAGAGGATTGTGCCGCGTGGATCAAAGACAATGTTAAGAAACCGGTAGTGGGTTTTATTGCCGGTCAAACCGCTCCTAAAGGAAAACGTATGGGGCACGCGGGTGCCATCATTTCGGGGGGCAAAGGAACGGCCCAATCCAAAATGGAAGCCATGCGCGATGCGGGCATTGCGGTAGTCGAATCGCCGGCTGAAATCGGAATTACCATGAAAAAATTGGTGGGTTGAGGCGCGCATTTCATAATTAATCGGTGGATTGCCGCCGGGTCTCCGGCTCACTCCGCATCGACGTCCATTCATATTCTCGGCAGGTCTAAGAATGGCCTGCCGTTTGTGTTTGTTCGCGAATGCTTTGTTTTGGTTTACAAAGCAAAGACGGGTGGTATAGCGAACAAACCGTTTGCCCGAAGTTGGCAAGCCAGATAGGGCTGAACAAGTATGACTCTGGATCCACAGATAATTCCCATCGATTGTGATTATGTGTATCCGCAGGTGGCCTGTGCGTATCTGGTGATCGCCGGTCAGGGCCGGGACCGCAGCGCCGCTTTCGTGGAAAACAATACCAGCCATGCGGTTCCCGGGTTGTTGCAGGCGCTGGTACAAAACGATCTACAACCGGAACAGGTACGCTATGCAATAATTACCCATGTGCATCTGGACCATGCCGGCGGAACTTCGGCTCTATTGCAGGCCTGTCCCAACGCCGTATGCGTCGCTCATCCTAAAGCCGCCAGGCATGTAATTAATCCCGAGCGCCTGATACAATCTTCTCGCGCGGTGTATGGCGATGAAATGTTCACAAAGTTATATGGTCGGATCGATCCGGTGGATGAGTCCAGGGTGCGTGTCATGCAGGATAATGAAACGCTGGATATGGGCCCGCGTAAGTTCCATTTCTTTTTTACCCGGGGTCACGCCGATCATCACTTCTGCATACTGGAAGAGCAAAGTGAAGTAATTTTTACCGGAGATTCCTTCGGCATCGGTTATCCTCGTCTGCAAACCGGTAAGCGACCATTTCTGTTTCCGTCCACCACGCCTACCCAGTTTGACGCGGATGAAGCCCGCAAGAGCGTACACATCATTCGAAACAGCGGCGCCCGTATCGCCGGCTTGACTCACTTCGGGCCGTTTTTCGACATGAAGGTCGGGGCGGAGCAGCTATTAAGCGGACTTGACCAGATGGA
>JAGRMX010000437.1 GCA_020441025.1 Leptospiraceae bacterium | reverse complement strand
TTACCGGTCCTAATCTAAAAACAATCCTTTTGAACGCCCGCGCATTCGGCGGAATAAACGCATCTCTGATTATGAGGCGAATAACGGCATGATGGTTTTCAACGTATACTTCCTGTTATTTCTGATACTAAATGTGCTGGGCGCGCTTCTATTTGTATGGGCCGCCTATCGAGTGCCCGCATCTACATTAAAAAATACTTTGCTGGTGTTAATCTGTGCCATCGCGCTATGGAACAGCGCACTGATGTCGCATCGTTTTTATGATGCCGGTCCGGAATGGGCGCCCGCTCATGCCCGGCTGATCGTACTCACCGGAGTGGTGTTGAGTATTGCGTATATTATTTTTCTACTGCGCCTGGCGGAAGATCGCCTGAATACGTTTCTCTTTTCGTTATTCATTGTGAACAGCCTCATCCTGGCCGCCTTGATTCTTTCGGGTCAGGTTATCGGGGGCGTAAAATCTACCCTGCCGATTGAACCGATATATGGACCCTGGCACGGATACTTCGTGACCACTCTGGCTCTGTTTCCGTTGCTATATAATCTGCGCCTGTTTATGCGCATGCGTACGTGTGAGAGTGCTTTCATGCGCATGCAGATACGCTACATATTCTGGAGTAGCATGGTGGCTTTTATCTCGATTGTACTGATCAATGGTCTCCTGCCTCTGATTACCGGTACGACACCACTGGCCATAGCGGGCCCGGTTGCTACGATGATTTTTATTGCCGGTGTGTTGTTTGTACTGTTGCGCGGTCATCGTCTGTACATCACTTCCAGCATGGGAGTGGTGCTGAAGCACGAACTGTTTCAACGCGAGCAGAACACGTCCGCGCTGCGCCAATTACTGGCGCATGTCAGCATGATCGTTCACGACACTCCCGATCAATTCTTAAAGCACGTTCGTTTTTATAACGGCACCCGGGAAGTGGATATTTTCCTGAAACACAGCGCCAATGGAGACGGGTCCGGCAAGCTATCCGGACGTGATGCGCTCCCGGAAGGTTGGGTGGCGGGATTGTTGGATGGCGTACGCAAGCTGGAAGGTGACAACCATCGGATGGCGTTGGCGCTGGCCCGGGCGGAGTCACTACTGCAATCCGGCGATATTCCCGGGTTGGATGAGGCGCCTTTATCATCCGATAAGGATGAGTCGGATGCGACCGCCCTGGTGCGTACCGGCACGGGCCGCGCTCCGCTACCCGACGTGATTGATTTTTCCGATTATGCGGAGCGCCTGGAACAAAACCTGGCCGAGTTTTCCGGTTACTTCGGAGTGCGGCTGATTTGTTTTTCTTCACAACTCATGCAATGTCTGACCCGGGCCGATCGATTGGCCGGTGGCAGAGTGCCTGTTTTTCTTTTTGGAGAGCCGGGTTGTGGCAAAGCACTGACGGCCTCGGCCATACACCGGCGCCGGGGTGCGGAAGAATTACCCGTGACATTATCCGCCGTGGAACTGGACGCAGCGGAACTCAAGCGGGCTATCCATTCGAATTGTACGACCGGGGCAGATACACCACGCGGTTTGATGATTTGCCAGGCGCATCGCCTGCGACCGGACTTAATGCCGCTTTTAGGCCCTTGCTTTAAGCCCGATGCGAGCGGGTATCTGTACTTAAGCGCGCCTTCCGCGCAAATCTGGCGGCAGAATTTGCCCGAAGAGTGTCGGCACTACGACGCGCGGGTTTCGATTGGTATTCCGCCATTACGAGAACGACCGGCGGATTTAATGCATCTGACTCTGTATTTCGCCCGGTTGATCAATGTGGGGTATGGACAGAAATTTACCGGCATGCATCGCGATATATTCGCGCGGATTCAGAATCAGGAGTGGCCGGGTAATATAACCGAGTTGTACAATTTTATGCAATTCCTGTTTGCGAGTAACCGACCCCCGATCATTGAGCGCTGGCCGGAAGAATTGCCGGCCATTACGGCCGATGAGCATCTCACACCGCTGGAACGCAGCGAGAAAAAGACCATTGAAATCTACTTGAAGAAGAACAGTTTCGTGAAGAGCCACACCAGTCGTGATCTGGGAATTACGTTGAATACGCTCAAGAGTAAGATCCGGCGCTATGGATTGTAGTTGATAGTATCTGATAGTAGCACGCGATTCGGTGCGCTGATATGTACGCTACAAAGATACGCACACTACACGTTCAGGCCGACACCTTGCATGCTTCGTACAATCAACGCTCGATTTTTATTTTATACTCAGCACAACTTGCACTCAAGGCAGCAGGCCTTCGGATGCCAGTCGCTCCCGGAATTTTTGCCCGGCATTGGAATCGGCCTTATAGAATACAGCCGGTTGCCCGATCGGCGCGGCAACGGTGATGTATTTGCCGGCGGATGCATCGCCATGACGGTCGCCGCTCCATAGATGGATCCATTCCCCCGCCGGGAGATACACCCGCACCTCATCCGCGCCTTCATCCAGCACCGGTGCGATTAAAAAGTCGGGTCCGAGCATAAACTGTTCATAGCGAATGGCACGCACTTCCGGATCGTCCGGATAATGCAGGAAGAGATGACGCACCACCGGTTCTCCGCGCAGTGCCGCACGTTCCACCAGGTTGCGACGGTAATCGGCCAATGCGGTATACACGCGTGCGAATCGGCTGAAGAAAGCGAGCGTTTCCGCGTCACTGTATATTTGATGATTTTCGTCCGGACGATTGCCTTCGTGGGTGCGGAACACCGCCGTGAAAGCATTTAACTCAATCCAGCGTTCCAGTAACTCTTTCGAGCGATGATAATCTTTAATGGGATTATTGATGGTAGTATAACCGCCGATGTCGCTGTGGTTCAAGCTGTAGCCGGAAATGCCGCCGGTCAATAACCCGGTAACGGAAGATTTAATGCCGTCGTATTCATCCCAATCCACCATCTGGTCGCCCAGCCAGAATAACGTTGTGATACCGGGGCTTTTTGTGTAACCGGATCGGGAGAAAAATACGATCTCGTTGCCCAACCCCGCTTCGTTAATGGCTTCGCGATTGACCTGCGCCCATTCTTCCGCATAGCGATTGTGCCATTCGACCGGCGAGCCGTCATACAGAACCGCGTCATAGGGCAGCGCTTCGCCGAAGTCGGCCATCCAGCCCCGGGCGCCGGATGCGATCAACTCATCCTTGA
>JAGRMX010000436.1 GCA_020441025.1 Leptospiraceae bacterium | reverse complement strand
GATGAGATTCAGTCGGGTCCGTCTGCACATATTGTTACGATTATCGGAATTCGTAGCGTCCTGGTTCAGTGCCGATCGTCAGGAAGTCATATCAAAAATGATGATCTCTAAATTTTAAAGACCTCTTCGAAGATTTAAAAAATCTCTTCGAGCACATAGAATAGATTATTGTGCGTACCGAACATCATCTGACTGCCCGAAACCACCGGGGCGTTCAATACGGCGCCTTCGAGCGGAATCTGCCAGAGCACCCGTCCGGTTTTAGCCGACAGACACACCAATCGGGGGGCGTCGCCGTTCTTAACATCGGCCACTTCTTCGCCATGCACACCGAAGTAGACTCGATCACCGGCGACGGTGGGAGCGCTGGAGGTAGGATAATCAAAGTGTTGTTCCCAGACCACATCGCCGTCGACGGCGTCAAAGGCACGCACCACTGTATCGCCGCTGGTATAAATCACCAGGTTGCTCCAGAGCGCGGGCGCCATGTAATCCAGCAGATACACATGCCGATAAAAAACATTGTCCGCATTACGCGCCATGGCGTTGCCCATATTAAACGAAGATTCATGTTCCCAGACATTGCGTCCGTCTTCGCGATCGGCGGCATAATAGCGCAGGATGGCGCCGTTACCGGTGAAGAAAGAACTGGCATAGTACACCTTTTCTTCGTCGATGGCGGGGAACGAATACCAGACCGGATAATTGATATTTACCGGCACGGTCCACAGGAACTCTTTCGAATCGATATCAAACGCGCCGAAGCCGCGCAATAGCGGCGCCCAGTACACCACCCCGTCGTACACCTGAAAAGTATGGTGGGACCAGACCGGATTGGGAATGCGATGCTGCTCTTTGCCTTCCAGATCAAGAAAATACGTGGCTTCCGTGTCCGTGGTAAAGATTATGCGGTCGCGATAGCGCATCACCAGCGATTGTACCGTGTCGCCGGTTTGAAACGACCAGCGCTCTTCGCCGGTGTTTATATCCACAGCGTATACCTTACCGTCGTTGGATCCGAAATAAACGGAATCTTCGTCGGCGTACGGTACCGAGTTTACTTTATTACCGGTCTTGAATATCCAACGCATGTAGCCCGTATTGATATCCAGAGCGTAAAAGTTCTTATCGTTGGAGCCGAAGAAAATCGTGTCGCCCTTTACAATGGGCGGATTGAAGGACTGGGCCGCCTCTTCTTTGAATTGCAGCGTTAATTTCCAGCGCGTACCCAGCGGCGGGTACAACGCGTTGGGCGTATAGCCCGAGCCGTTCTCACCCCGGTAAGTCAGCCAATCGACCTGCTGGCTGCAACCGCCGAACAGACCGATGATAAGGACGCCGATCAGCAATACGACGCCGCGAGCATATAAGGTAGTGCGCATGTTCATCCTTTTAAGTAAAACAGTCCCCGCAAACTGAAGCGTCGTTTGATCCAGGCCCACAGGCCCGCTTTGCGAATACTCTTCAATGCCGCTCGTCTCTTATTACGCAGGTCCTGCCAGGCCGCCTGACGTTCACCTTCGGCATAGTTCACCCGAAAACGCAACATGGTGTGCAGCGCGGCAAATTCTTCCAGTGCTCGATATTGTTCGGCATATTCCAGCGGCGTCATGTGCGGTTGTTTCAAGGCGTACCCATCGCGGGCCATTTTCATTAATAAATGTGATAGCATGGCCTGCAATCCGGGTGCAGTAAGTTTACCGGCGCGAATGTTAAGATAAACTTCCCGACCGAAGCGCAAACAGTACAACGAAACGATCAACAGCACCGCAATGACTCCCAGCACCTTGCCGGCCAACAACCAGGGAAACTGAAACGCGTCCGCCGGTTGTCGATTGGTTTCTTCATCAATCAGCGGTATGACAACATCCATTCCGTTGGGATTAAATTCGGGTTCCGGTGGTATGGCATATGTGGTCGATTCGAAATCAATCCAGCCGTATCCGGGCAAATAAAACTGCACCCAGGCATGGGCGTGGGAGGTAGTTACCAGGTACATTTCTTCCAGTTCAAACTTCTGTAACGGTTCTATTTTCTTCTGTAAATGATACAGACCGCTGACGTGTGCCCGGGTCTGCAAATCGCGTGAGGCCAGGTAACCGACCACCACCCGGGAGGGGATGCCTTCCAGACGACCCAGCATCGCCAGGCTCTGGGCAAATTCGGTACAATCGCCTTCTTTCTCCTGAAAGAGAAACTGACTGAGCTTCTGCATGTTCATGTCTTCATCATAGCCCAGTTTATATTTATAAGCGTGAAAACCGTGATGCAAAGCGTCGATGCGCTCGAAGTATTTCAAATCGTCCGTTATTTCCCGCACCTGCGCGTCGGGATTGTTCTCCCGGGCGGCTTCCCGTATGGCCTCGTTGCGTTCGTTGATGTATTCTTTTTTCATCTGATCGATCAAACCGCGCAGCCGGCTTGCGGTGGATGCATCGACGTCCAGTTCCAGATATTCGGCGAGTCGTTCCTCCTCGTCCACATCCAGATCGCGCACGAGATACCAATCTTTCGGTTCGGACATGCTCATGCGGGCAATTACGTTATATGAATAGTCAAAGGGATGATAGGTAACATCGCGCACGGTCGGTTGAATTTGAAAGGGACGATACGGCGCCTGCCTCTGCGGTAATGTAGATAAAAAATACAACGGCACCGGTTGCCGCATATCATCCCGGGAAGTTACATTGTCTTCCCAGGTTTCGATCAACTTCATGTTGGTCAGTTTATTCAGCGGTTCGACATCCGTACTGCTGACCTGAAAACCGTTGCTCGTATCAAAAACACCCCAATAGCTTTCGGCAGCATACACCGGGTCCACCCGACTGGCAATTACCATGACGGCCATCTGTTTGCCGCCGGCGCCCTGCATGGAGCGCCGATTGTTCCATTGATCGGAAGGGATGCCTTCCAATCTTTGCGGATCCTGCTGCTGTTGATTTTGTTGCTGATTCTGCTGCTGACCCTGGCCACCTTCCTGTTGATTCTGTTGCTGACCCTGGCCGCCTTCCTGTTGATTCTGCTGCTGGCCCTGGCCGCCGCCTTCCTGTTGATTCTGCTGCTGGCCCTGGCCGCCGCCTTCCTGTTGATTCTGCTGCTGACCCTGGCCGCCGCCTTCCTGTTGATTCTGCTGCTGGCCCTGGCCGCCGCCTTCCTG
>JAGRMX010000435.1 GCA_020441025.1 Leptospiraceae bacterium | reverse complement strand
CGGCAGAATCGGTTTTAAGAATGTAAACGCCCAGAGATGATTCCATGTCGGATGGGCGGCGTCGGCCGTGTGTGCGGCCAGGGCAAATCCACTGAAATAAAGTCCGGCCAACAGGAAAACCAGCGCCAGGCCTCTCGTTTGGGCGCGCGGGTTTTCGATCATAAATCGAGTTCGGGTATGGGATGATTGTTCAGAAATTCTTCCCGACGCTCATTCCACTCTTTTTCAAAGTCCATCATGATTTCGCGGGCGGGCCAATCATCCAGAATTTCCCGCATGATTTGATTCTGCCGGTAGAGTTCCAGTACGACGGTTCGTTTGATTTTACGCTTTTCGTCCGCCATAACTCCAGATGCCCGAATCTGTCTGATCGGTCAGCACATTTTTTCTCGCGGACCGACACGCAAGCGTCCGACTACGCCCATCTGTGTGTGTGTTGAGTCCCATTCAATCAGGTGAAACCGATTCCGATAGCGCCCATTGCATATAGAATGGTCGGTAACCGGCGGCCTTCTGGATCTTTTCAAAGTAAGTCGGTGGAAAATCGGCGGGGCGTTCCCGGAGATAATCGGGCCCGGTTAGCATAGAGTGAAATTCGGTAGCGGAACGCATGATGTGCAGCATGCGACGGGCATAGGGTCCGTAATCCGTGGCCAGATGTAGCCAGCCACCGGGTCGCAACAGCGCCGCCATGCGCCCGGGAAAGCCGGGTCGCACCAGCCTGTGCTTCCAGTGTCGGCGCTTGGGCCAGGGATCGGGAAAGTTGATGATGATGCCGTCAAAAGCGCCCGGAGGCAGAATCTCATTCAGGAACCAGCCGAAGTTGATGGGTATCATCCGCAGGCGCTGCTGGTCGACAAAATCCCGGCGGTACTTCTTCAGGGTGCGTCGGATGCGGTCCTGCTTGATTTCCATGGCCACCAGCTGATCCGTCGGATTCATTCGCAGCCATTGCAGCAGAAATTCACCCCAGCCGGAGCCCAATTCGAGGATGCGGCGACCGGTATTGTCAGAGCTCTGACAGAAAAGCCGATTTTCAGGGAGCGGAACACAGGTTTCCGGTATGATCACCTCCGGACAATCCTGCAACCGGGTAGCCGACCGGCGGGCAATATGAAACAGATGCCGGGAAAGATCCGGAGAGCTGATGTTCATGGCTGCGGCCATAATTGGGGCGAAAAAACACCTTGCAACAACAACAAACACCGCGATGTTATGAGCAATTGTGGGTCGTCCTCGTGTTTTTGCGGTATTATTGTAGAAACAGGAGACAGTGCGCCGCCCGTGTCCGTACATAGGTCCAACGATCGGGGAGCGGTCTGGATCCGATCAATTGCGTATATATAGTAGAAATGATTACGCCTGGCATGAAATTTCCCTTCCGTATTTCAGAATCGGGGCCCTGGCAGCCGTTATTTAAGATCAGCAATCGTTTCTCACAAGGATCGCGGCAGTGCGAATAAAACTCTGGGGAGTGCGCGGGGCCATTCCGACGCCACTCAATACAGCCGAGTATCGCGAACGTCTGGTTCGCGCTCTACAACATGCCCGTGCCCAATGGGCCGGGAATCCCGGTCTATCGCCGACGGCCGTACTGGAATCCATGCCCGATTCTATTCGGACGGTGATCGGGGGCGAGACCACCTGCATTGAAGTTACCGATCAGGATCAATTTATTATTCTGGGATTGGGTACCGGGGCCCGTCGATTGGGTTATGATATGATGGCCCGGGGTGTTAAGGGCGACGTGCACGTACTGGTCACCCGCACTTCCTGGGATAATATCCAGGGCTGGCCTTTTTTTATACCCGGTTATATTCCGGGCAACACCATGCATTTTCACAGCGGCTATGCCGATTGTGGTAAACGATTTCGACGTCAGCAACACTTCGATCATTTTCCCAAAGACTTCGATGATATGATGTCCACCCGCGAGTTCCACTCATTTCAACCAGGGGACAGTTTCAACATCGGCGCGGTCAAAGTTCGCACTCGATTGATCAATGATCCCGGGAATGCCATCGCCTATCGACTGGAAACCGACTCGGGCGTGGCCGTGTTCGCGCCGGATGCGGGCTTTCCGTCGGATTTACTGGAAGAACAAATTGTCGCGCAAAAGGATTTTTTTGAAGCGGCGGACCTGCTGGTGATGGGCGCGCGCTATGAACGCGAAGACGGCATCCAGAAATACAATACGGGCTGGAGCTATGCTTCGGCCGTTGAAACCACCGTGCGCTGCGCACTGCAATGGAAAGCACGCCGTTTGGTTATGATTCAACATGAGCCCGAACACCTGGATCAATCGATTGAATCTCTGTCAGGCCGGGCCCGGGAATGTCTGGAACAACACGGACCCGGAAAAATGGAAATCGTTGTCGGGGCCGAAGGCCAGTCCTTCGAAGTGTGATAAGGGACATGTGATCCAACGATCAGTGTCGACCGTTCTTCGTATTCTTTATGATTATGCCCCACTGTACCTCTGATTCTACTGCTACTTACTCCTGTTCGGTTTGCGGTCCTATAATGCGGGTTTTTAGCTGTTGATAGTAATTCCGACTGACCGGCAGCTTTCTGCTGGGGCGCTTACGCGGTCGTGACCGTATTCGATATATTCTTTATAATGACGGCTATCCGGATGATGGCGGTTTCCTGGATGAAGGCAGCGGTACCGGTATGCGTTATGTACAGACCCGATTGGAAGAGATCTGGCCGGGACGTTGGTCGTTGAAAGCGGGCCCTTTTCGGGGCGGTTGGCGGGTAGTTATCGATGTGTATGATCACCCGTGTGAATGAATGAACATTTCGATTGTGTAGACCCGCAATTTATCGCCGTCGTGGGTTAATCCGGAATTGCCAATTGCGCGTCGGCTTCGTTTTGCGTTTTGCGTTTTGCGTTTTGCGTTTTGCGTTTTGCGTTTTGCGTTTTGCGTTTTACGTTTTACGTTTGCTCTGCCAGGTAAAATTCACATTCAGATAATAATTACTCACCAGCGCCACGATGATGCCGATCATATTGGCGGCCGGCTTGCGAATCGATTCGCTGATCAGGCCGGCCATGAGCCCGTTATTAAATAGAAACTGCATGACGCCCCATTGAATCAATACGCCCAGCATGCTGACAAATTCGAATAACACCAGGCCGCGGACATTCTGCCAACCCCGGTGACGATGCT
>JAGRMX010000434.1 GCA_020441025.1 Leptospiraceae bacterium | reverse complement strand
GAATCAGTACACCGGGAAAAACCGGTTCCTGGCCCAGCACCAGAATATCAAGGGGATCATTATCATCACAATAAGTCCGGGGTATGAATCCGTAATTGGCCGGGTAATGGACGGCCGAATGCAGCACCCGATCGACCATCACCAATCCCGATGGTTTATGCAACTCGTACTTGTATTTGGATCCCCGGGGGATCTCAATAAAACAGAGCATATTCTGCACCGAGCCGATATCCACGGCATGCCAGGGCGTGTTATCCAGATGATCCGGCGTATCCCAGCCGGTCGGATTATTTTCGTCGATTGCGGACATGCGTCGGTATGCGCCCGATCGGCAGCATTTCAAGCAGAAATCCACTGAAAGCAACT
The DNA here is from genome assembly GCA_020441025.1 of Leptospiraceae bacterium. Taxonomy (GTDB): domain Bacteria; phylum Spirochaetota; class Leptospiria; order Leptospirales; family Leptonemataceae; genus JAGRMX01. The sequence goes on along the minus strand of JAGRMX010000434.1, from coordinate 2,827 downwards.
CCGGCCAAAACATACGTATGCGGCTGAAAGTTGTGTTGACCGGCCCTGGCCCGGGACGGACATCGCTGCTATGTAGATTCCGCTGGCAAACGGAGTCGATGTTCGCTCAAAACCAGTCCATTCCTGCCGGACAGCAATGCAATCGCTGATACATTTTTTTCTACATCGCAGCATCTTCGTAAACCTGCTCACCGCCCTTCTGATTTTATGGGGCGGTTTACAGGCCTTTCATTCCCGGCGGGAGGCCTTTCCCAACATCGATTTCGACATTGTAACCGTGGTTACACTTTACCCCGGCGCTTCACCCGGTGAAGTGGAAAGCCTGGTTACCAATCCGTTGGAAGACGGCATCCAGGAAGTGGATGGAATCAAAGAGTATCGCTCCAGCAGCCTGGAAGGTCGCTCCGGCATTGTGATTACCATTGATCCGGATATTACGGATACATCGCAGGTAGTGGACGACATTCGCAGCGCGGTAGAGCGAACGGAAGGATTGCCCGATGTGATTGAGAAGCCGGTTGTTACGGAAATCACATCTTCGCGTACTCCGGTTATAGAGTACGCTCTGTATGCCGATCCGGATGCCGACACCGATTATGCCGACCTGCGCAATCAGGCTCAGCGTCTCGAGAATCTATTATTGAATGTGCCGGGCGTGGCCCGCATTGAACGCAAAGGCTGGCGGGACGCTGAAATTCATGTGGATCTCAATCCGAACGCACTGGACGCCAACTACGCCACATCGGGCCAGGTGATACGCGCCTTGCGCGAACGCAATGTGAATCTGCCCGGAGGCGATCTGGATAACGGAGAACGCGAATTGATTGTGCGCACCGTGGGCGAGTTTGATACCGCCCGCCAGATCGAATCCACCCCCATTCGTTCCAACGATACCGGCCAGTATCTACCCATCGGTCGCGTGGCGTCTGTACAGGAAGGATTTGAAGATCCTCTGTACCTGGAAAGCACCCGCGGCATTCGTTCCATCAGTCTGGTGGTAATTAAAAGAGAGTCGGCCGATATCATCGATCTGGTGGATGAAACTCGCGGTGTAGTGCGGGAATTCATGCAAACCGTGCCGGAATCCATTCACATGGCGGAAGTGAATGATATTTCTTATTTCGTAAAACGTAGATTGCGCGTACTCGTTTCCAATGGTCTTCAAGGACTGGTGCTGGTAGTAGTTTCGCTTTTCTTTTTTATGGGCTGGCGCACTTCTTTTATGGTGGCGCTGGGTATCCCCGTAGCACTGGGTTCCGCTTTCATTGTGATGGGATTCATGGGCGTCACAATAAACCTCATTTCGATGTTCGGCATGATTATGGTCATCGGGATTCTGGTAGATGACGCGATTGTAGTAAGCGAAAATTTCTATCGCTATCTGGAAAGCGGCCACACGGTCGGTGAGGCCGCCATTAAAGGCACCGCCGAAGTCATAGCGCCCGTGCTGGCCACCGTTACAACGACCATTGCCGCGTTCGCCCCCATGCTGTTCATGAGCGGCATATTCGGGAAATTCATATCGGTCATTCCTCTGGTGGTGATCATATGCCTGGTCGCATCGTTGCTGGAATGTTTTTTCATTCTGCCGTCTCATCTGTACGATATGAATCGCTTTGGTAGCGGTCAACAGGAGCAAATGAAAAGCGAGAGCAACTGGTTTTTCAGGTTTCGTAAGAATGTGTATGAACCGGCGCTGGCCTATTCGCTGCAACGACGCGGTTGGATTCTGCTCGGTTTTGTAGGGCTTTTAATCACCAGTGTGTTCTTGCAGATTGCTTTCGGAAATTTCAAACTTTTTCCGGGCGCTATCGAAACCTTACAGGTGCGCGTTACGGCCCCGACCGATCTGAACAAAGAAACGACCGAACGTTTTTTAAGGGCCATAGAACACGAAATTGAAAAATTGCCTTCGTCCGAACTGGACACATACGTATCCCGCGCCGGTATAACCCAGAAAGACGCCAATGATCCCTTCACCCGGCGCGGGTCCAATTACGGCGATATCAAAATTTATTTAACACCGGAATTAGACCGTGAACGTTCGGCGGAGGAAATCGCGTTACAACTGCGCATGGCCACAGCCTACCTGTTGGACGATGCGGTCCAGGCGCAAATAACAAAACGCAATCAGGAAGAATGGCAGTACTTTTATGGTGACGATCCGGATCACAGTCCCCTGCCCGAATCGGCTGAAAATCCGAATTCAATTCCGTCGGAATATTCCGGTTTGAGCGGTCGCCTGAAGACGCTGGAATTCGAAAAACTGGCCGGCGGACCTCCGGTTGGCAAACCGGTCGCCATTGAAATTACCGGCAGCGATTTCACCCGGTTGCTCGATATTGGCAAAGCGTACCAGGCGCTATTGAACGAGTTGGAATTTGTCCATGACATCGATTCGGACTACGTTGAAGGCAAACAGGAAGTGCGGGTGCATGTGAATGAAAAAGTCGCCGCTCAGGCCGGTATCTCGGTAGCCCAGGTGGCGGAAGCGGTCAATACGGCCCTGGCCGGAACCGTGGCCACCAGTATTAAACGACCGGAAGAGGAAGTCGATATTGTGGTGCGCTATGGTCCGGAGTTCAGGACCGATCTGGCTATTCTGAATTCAATTAAAATAGCCAATCTAACTCAGAATTTAATTCCGGCCAATCGTTTGATTGAACTGCGCAATGGTCGCGGGCCGGCCAGTATAAATCATAAAAATGGACGACGACTGCTGACCGTGTCGGCATCTATCGATGAGCGCGAAACATCGGCTGCGGCGATCGCCACGGCGATTCACGCACGCGACTCTCAAATTCGACAGGATAATCTGGATTATACC
>JAGRMX010000433.1 GCA_020441025.1 Leptospiraceae bacterium | reverse complement strand
GTTCTTCAATGAGCTTATTTATAAGTTCCTTAATCTCAGGCGCATTATAGAGATCGATCTCACCATTGACATCCAGTATGGTTATATCGCCACTTTCTCTTCTGGATATTTCCATATCTGTTTTTAGACCGGATGGCCCCTCCACGATTCGTTTAAAATCTTATTTACAACATTTTATTCTTCGTCTTTGTCAACTGAAAAAATTGAGCTCAAAACTGGATTTTTTTCCAGAAAGAATAAAACTGTGCAAAACGATCAGAAATAATAGCGGCTCTCAAATCCGCCATGAACTTTTTGTAAAAATGTAAATTATGATACGTGGCCAGCATGGGTCCGAGCATCTCACCGGCCTGAAACAGGTGCCTTAAGTACGCGCGGGAGTATCGTTTGCAGACCTGGCACTCGCATTGGGGATCCACGGGCCCTGGATCATTGGCATACTGCCGATTGCGAATCCGCAGGGGACCCGCATGCGTTATCAACTGGGCATTGCGGGCGTTACGAGTTGGCAGGACGCAATCAAACATGTCTACCCCATTTCGGACTGCTTCCAATATATCCGGTATTGCTCCTACACCCATCAGGTATCGAGGACGTGCGGGGTCGAGCCTTGGCCCCAGATACTGAAGCGTATTGTACATGAGTTCACGTACCTCACCGACGCTCAGGCCTCCGATAGCAATCCCCGCAAAATTATGACTCTGAATTTCATTCAATGAGGCCTCACGGTGTGTGAGTGATATGCCACCCTGAACAATTCCGAATATACGCTGTTGCTCTGGGTTGATCCGCCCTGTGGATACCAGGTCTTCATAGTGCCGAATAGCCGACCGGGCCCATCGATGCGTGCGCGCCAGAGCCTGCTCCAATCTGGTTTCATCAGCATCAGCGGGCGGACAATCATCCAGAACCATCATTATATCAGATCCATAATCGACCTGTAGATTCAGAACGCTTTCCGGTGTAAAGAGATGGCGACTTCCATCTATATGACTGGCAAACTCAACTCCTTCTTCCCGAAACCGCACGCGATCGGCAAGACTATAGACCTGATAACCACCGCTATCAGTTAGCAACGCGCCATTCCAGGATTGAAAATTTCCCAAACCGTTGAGTTCACGTACTATTTCCACTCCCGGTCTCAGATAAAGGTGATAAGTATTTCCCAATATTAACTGATATCCGATTTCCTCCAGATGACTGTGCCAGATTCCTTTGACCGTTGCAGCGGTTCCTACTGGCATAAACACGGGTGTTTCGATCGACAGCAGCCGATCTTTCTTGTGAAAACTCAACGTGCCTGCCCGAGCAAATGAATCTGAGTCAGAATGTGATACATTAAAAAAAGCAGACATCGGCAAGTAGCATCAAAATAAGCTGGAGTTCACGTACATAATTCCGTATAGGAGTACTAGTTGCCTTCAGGTATGGTATTTAGAACTCTAATGGTGTCGGGGTCAATAATCGACTCCGCTGAATAAATCGTATAACGACGATACAATTGTCGAATTCGAGTCGCCAGAGCCGCCCTGAGTTCCTGTGCGTCCTCTGTATCCAGATTTCGATTACGATCATAAACATGACCGTAAAACAGAATGGCGATCCTGAACAACTCTGCGTCTTCATATTCCGCATCAATCAACTGTTTCAGTATTTGCCCGGCTCTGGAAAATGACTCATCAAAACTGGCTCGCTCTTCTACACTTGCCTGGAGCTTAAAGTAAACCATCCTTAAATAATGCGCGCGGGCCAATCGCGTGAGCACCCAGGCGTCATTATTAAGCTTCAATGCTTCCTGAGCCACTAATATGATTTGATCTAAATATTTCGCAAGATTCTCTTCTCGGCTGGCTTCTTTACTGCGTAAATCGTACGTGAAGTACAACGCTTCCATGTAATTACGGTAAAATTGAAACTCTTCATATCGATAGCGAAAATTAACACGATTGTCCCATGCCCGCCTGTACACATCCAACGCTCGAACCGGAACTTCTCTGCCATCAGAGGAAATGGACATCCCCAGATAAATATCTCCCAGAGCGGCATTAGCTTCCGGAAGAGTTAGATCCGCCTCCAGGGCATCGTGATAGCTATTTATGGCTCTTTCAATATTTCCTCTCTGCGCATAGTGATCTCCGCGCTTTTTCAGAATGTATGCCCTCTCAAGGTTCTCTGTTTCCAATGTACGGGCGACAAATTGCCCTTCCCGTACGCGCAATAAAATCCCGCTTCCAGTCAAGACCCAACCATAAAAAGAGTTATGCAAGATGGATTGAACCTCAATCTCACCCACAATGAGCCCATCTCTGTATCTGGAATGAAACGGATCTTTATCAATAACATATAATTTCTGCCCGACTTTCAATCCGCGCCTGTTCACAACTTTCACTGTTATTTGATCACGCCGGGTATCATAGCCCCTGAAAGGAGATGATTCTTGATAAACCTCTGGCATTTTCGTTTTACTCTGGATTTCACCAACCAGAATCATTCTCTCCGGCCGTGGATCCTGGAAATTGCGGAAAGCGTAAATTATTTCCGTACGCTCCGCCGCAAGCGGTCGCAATTGCAGCAGCATAATGCAAGCCGGAATTACCAGCAGATACGGCCACGACCAACGAGGTAGAATACTCATTATCGTATATATCGGAAGATCGGCAGATTTTCCTGGCAGTTTTTCGCTGTTGCAAGGATCATCCAGATCGTGATTCTGGCAGTAATCTTGCCGCTTTTTTAGTTCGCCTCCCCAGCTTTCTGATCCATTCTTGCTTACGAATAAAAAGACGCTCAGCATACAGCCAGAGTCTTACAGTTCCGCCCCTATCGCGGACTGGAGTTCCCGAAAAGAATCGATTTGAATTGTTTAGCAAGGGAATCTTCTTTGAATCCATCTGTAACAGTACGGCAAAAAGATAACAATTCGACCAATTCAGGAACCGGGCCAATTGAGTAAATGCAATCCAGACTTCACTTCGGGGAACAAAATTCTTTGGTTTATATCCACACCCTGCTTTCTGGTAGAGCCTCTTGGGGTTTCTGGAAGGTTTCAATAGACCCTTTCTAATGCGGGGGCCATAACGACTAACTATCAATGAGAGGTAATCCGGTAGACTCATCGATCGTTTGCGCAGCATGATTGCAAGTCTGGACCGCAAATAGGGCGTCAGGAGGAAAGTGGACGATGTCCTGGCAACTCCTGAGATATTGCATTTGA
>JAGRMX010000432.1 GCA_020441025.1 Leptospiraceae bacterium | reverse complement strand
AGCGACCGAATTTCCGCGGCGACCTGGCCGAGCTTTTGCCTGTCGACCGCATTCAGCTCCAATTGAGTTTGATTATTCACACTGGCCTTTATGCCGTTCGGCAGCGGATAGCGTACTTCATGCGAATAGCCCAGAGAAAAAACCAGCTCATTGCCTTTTAATTGAGCGCGATATCCCACGCCCACCAATTCCATATTCTTTACCCAGCCTTTGCTGACACCGATGATGTTGTTATTCAACAGCGCTCGTGCAGTACCATGCAAAGCGCGCGCTTCACGAGAATCATCCGTGCGCTTCAGTTGAACCACATTGCCGTCCTGATTCAGTTCCACGCCTTCCGGCAAAGGAGATTTCATCTCTCCCAGCGGTCCTTTCACCAGAATCGCCTTATCCTGAACCTTGATTTCCACACCACCCGGTACGGTGATGGCTGCATTTCCTACGCGTGACATGATTCAATATGCTCCGTTTTCGCTCAACTTCCGTTCGGATTCCGACCAGCTTGAGCTTACCACACCTGGCAGAGAACTTCTCCACCCAGATTTAACTTCTTTGCGGCTCGACCAGTCATCACCCCTTTTGAAGTGGATACGATCGCTATGCCGATATTATTGCGCACCGGTTTTAGGTCCCGGGCATTTAAGTATAACCGTCGTCCCGGGCTGGATACGCGCTCCAGCTGATTGATAACCGGTCGTTTGTTAAGATATTTTAATTTCACTTCTACACTTTGTTTTTTGTCTTCCGATTTCACCGAATAATCGGTAATAAAACCTTCGGTTTTCAGAATATCCAGTATGGCGATTTTCAATCGCGAACCCGGAAAAGCGGCTTTTTCATGCCGCGCGCGCGACGCATTGCGAATGCGCGTTAACATATCTGCTATTGGATCCGACAAACTCATTTCAGCAATCCTGCCTTTATTATTCCCTGTACTCTTTTCTCACCAGGATGATTTTACCACGCCCGGCAACTTGCCGAAGCCGGCCAACTGGCGAAAACAAATGCGACACATATCGAACCGCCGCATATAAGCCCGCGGGCGTCCACATAACGGACAGCGATTGTATTCACGCACCTTGAATGCCTTCTTACGGCGGTGCTTTTCCATCATTGCTTTTCGTGCCATTCTAAAATACCTCTAAAGATACGCCCGTTTACTATTTGCGGAAGGGCATTCCCAGTTCCGAAAGAAGCTCCCGCGCCGGGTCGTCTTCCTTCGCGGTGGTAACCATGGTGACATTCAATCCGTGATAGCTATCCACCTTATCCACGTCGATTTCGGGGAAAATAATCTGTTCTTTAATGGACAGATTGTAATTACCGCGACCGTCGAAAGACTTTGGACTCAATCCCTTAAAGTCGCGCACCCGGGGCAGAGCCACATATATCAGTCGTTCCAGAAATTCAAACATCTGCTGGCCACGCAGAGTCACCATAGCGCCCAGCGGCATTCCTTCGCGCACTTTAAAGCCGGCAATCGACTTGCGTGCGTAAGTCTTTACGGCGCGTTGGCCCGTGATTGTACTCAGCTCCTGAACGGCCACTTCCAGCCCCTTGGGATTCGTCACCGCACTGCCCATTCCAATGTTCAGCACGATCTTCTCGAGCCTGGGAACTTCCATAATGGTTTTCAGGCCCAGTTTATCTTTGAGTCCCGGAACAATCGTTTTCTTATATTTACTTATTAAAGCTTCCATCTGGAATTCACCGTCTCAGGGAGATTTACTTCTCGGCTTTCTCCTTTAATTCCTTCTCTTCACCGGCCTTACGTCCTACCCGGATTTTACTGCCGTCGGGATTTACCCGGTAGCCGACACGCATACCGCTCTTGGATTTCGCGTCATAAAACATGACGTTGGATATATGAATCGTACCTTCCACTTCCATAACACCACCCTGCGGATTTTCCTGAGTGGGTCGTTGGAATCGCTTTTGCCGATTGATACCCTGCACGACCACGCGATCCTTGTTCTTGTCGATGAACATTATCTGTCCGCGCTTACCCTTTTCTTTTCCGGCAACCACGATGACTTCATCACCGACTTTTAATCGCGTGCGTCGATATTTACTGTATTCCATTTGTGCCATTATCGCTTCCGCCTATCTCCAAACGCCCCGGTTCAGAGCACCTCCGGCGCCAGGGATACGATCTTCATAAACTTACGATCCCGTAATTCACGCGCAACCGGTCCAAAAATACGAGTTCCGCGCGGATTCATTTTATCATCAATGATTGCGCAGGCATTGTCATCGAATCGGATGTATGAACCGTCTTTTCGACGAATTTCTTTTTTGGTGCGCACAACCACCGCTTTCTGTACGGCCTTATTGTGTACTTTCTTGCCGGTGGAATCCTTTATACCGTATGCCGGCACCGAATCCTTCACCGCCACGACAATGATGTCACCCACGCTGGCGTAACGACGCCGGGTTCCGCCCAGAACTTTGATACACTGCACACGACGTGCGCCGGTATTATCCGCAACATCCAGAAAAGACTCTACCTGAATCATTTTGCACGCTCCAGAATTTTGTGCAGGCGATGACGCTTGTGACGGGAAAGTGGGCGCGTTTCAATCGCCAGAACCAGATCCCCTTCGTGAGCTTCATTGCGCTCATCATGAATTTTAATACGTCGTGAATGCCGCATGGCCTTATGAAATAGAGGATGCCGACGCAGGGTCTCTACAAGCACCACTCGCGTTTTATCCATTTTGTCGGATACGACCCGCCCCTGTATCATGCGGAAATTCTTACTGCGTTCTTTATGAGCCATAATCAATACCTGGAATCAAACCGTTCCGTTACTTATCCTTGCCGCCCTTTTTACCGGATTTCCCGGCGGAACTTTGCGCAGCCTGCTTTCCGGCCGGCGCATTTCCGGACCGACGCTGATTCTTGACGGTCAATATGCGAGCCACATTGCGTTTCAACTGTCCGACGCGGGCCGGATTCTGTAGCGACCGCGCTACGGCGTATTGAAAACGCAACTCCCGGAGTTCGGTGCGTGCGTTTTCAAGCTGCTTGTCCAGCTCCTCTTCCGTCATGTCATGCATCTGGGTAGCCATCAGATCGATACCTTCTTAACAAATGTAGTGGCAATCGGCAACTTGTGCGCGGCCACACGGAATGCCTCACGCGCCAGCTCTTCATCCACACCGCTCATTTCAAACAGCACCCGACCGGGCAGAATCCTGGCTACCCAGTATTCCGGA
>JAGRMX010000431.1 GCA_020441025.1 Leptospiraceae bacterium | reverse complement strand
AAATTTGTTTAGTTCCCATTTGCCTGACGTTGTGTTTTTGCCTGGTCGTTTGGTCGTGTACGCCGGACGGGGCCGTTTCCGATTCCGCCGAAACGGCCGAACAGATTGCGGCCCAACCATTTCGGCAGATGGCAATTTACAACTTTCAGCCCGATTCCGAACCCTGGACCCGCACCGGTGACATTCCCTCCGCCACGCTTCAGTATTTAAAAGAACTGGATGGTCGTCCGGATTATCGAGCGCGGTCATTTCAGACTTCCGAGCGCGCGCAATTAAAACAGGCCATGCAGGATCTGCCGCCATTGTTGCAGCGAGCTCTCAAGGAACGATTGCTGGGAATTTACATCGTACCCGATTTTTTAACCAGCGCTATGACCGAGTTCGTGCCCGGATCGGACGGCAAAGTGTACGCGTTCATGATTTTGAGCGACAGTGTTTTTAAATATACGAGCCCGGAGATCATCACTCTTCGGGAACAAACCGTATTTCGTGATACGGATCCCGAATTTGAAATTCGCATTCTGGCCGGTGGGAATACGCCGGCGGTACATTATATCTTTTTACATGAAATGGTCCATGTGGCCGACTATGCGTATCGCATTACTCCCTATATCGAAAAAGCGGCCGATTCCTTTCAGCCGACCAATCCGGATCGACCGCACATAGTGGACGCATACTGGCGGGATGACTCGCATCCCGAAGACCGGTGGCTTTTTCCGGATCAGGATCGTGTGACTTTTTACGGATTCCATGACGGACCGTTGCTGGATGAGTCGGATGCTCCGGGCATCTATGCTTCTCTGGCCCGGTCACCCTATATTTCACTGTATGGTAGCATTCTGTGGGCCGAAGATCTGGCGGAGTTGATCAGCCTCGGAGTGCTGGCGCGTCAGGGTTACGCCTACGAAATTCAACTGGTGCGCAACGGTAAGGTGGAAGAGCGTATTCGTCCGTTGGAATCGCCCTTAATTCAAAAGCGATTGGAAAATCTGCGTTACTTTTATGAACCGGACGCCATGCGGATGATCTATGATTGACTACGATTCCTTTGCATTGTACGCGCGCCGCTACGTGCGCGTTTTGTTTCTGATTGCCGTTATTGCCGTGGTGATTGTGGCGTTGATGATCGCGGCGGGCTACTTTTTTCCGGCCGAGCATATAACAACTGGCGAGCGTGAATTTATCACCGACCGATCGACTGTCTTTGCGGCCATCACCGACGTGGGCAATTACGAAGCGTGGCAACCGGATATCAAAGGCGTACAGATTCTGGAACGCAATCCTCCGCGCTGGAAGGAACTACATGGGAAACAGTGGCTTGAATTTGAAACCGTGCGCCTGGATCGACCGAACGAATGGGTCATTCGAATAACGCCGGAAAAGGAATATCGCCGGTTTCTGGCGGAACGCGATTCGTCGAACACATCTTCAGCGACAGAAACCGAAGAGGATCAGGTTGCTCCGTCCTATAGTGAAATTGATTTAAGGGCCGATGGCGACAATGTATCTCGGGATGAAAACGAGAGCGAATCTCCGGGCGAGAGCGCGACCAGCATCCCCACCACTCGACGACCATCGGATGCCTTTCGAGCCGAATGGCAGGTACGACTGAGCGAAACACCGAACGGCACCCGAATCCAAATCGAAGAGCGGGCGCACTATCAAAAAACATTCTTGCGAGTGTTGGCGGTATTAACCGAAGGCCGTCGTATTCAGAATTATTTGAACGACCTGGAAGCGTACCTGGCGCGACGGAATTCCGACACGGCGCCGTAGAAATCCAGAAATCGATTTTTGGTGGCAATGTTAAGAATGCGCACATCGCGCACGCCCCTTGCATTTCGGAGGTCACTTGAATCGCGAGCACCGTGCGCAGCGCGTGCGTAGCGCGAACGCCGCGCGTAAATGCCTTACTCATTTAACAGATAATGAGTCGATTGCATGCGATCGGATGTATACACCGATTTCAATTTATTGTCCGCTCCCGAAGGGCAACTCAGATCGACTGCGGCATTGTAGTGCACAATGTACGGACGTGAAAATAAAAGCTGTAGAACCCAGCGTAACAGCAGCGACACGTTGCTGAGCACTTCGTAACCGCCCTGAAAGCGACCGGCCTGGATTTGCAATCGACAGCCGCTGGACGTATCTGTAAACTCGCTTCGCATGGGCAATGTGAAGCCCGAGAGAACGTCCCGGTGAGTGGCCTGGACGTTCATTTCATTGAATCGAATATCCCGGACCACCCGACCATGATCCATAAACACGAGTCGGGCCAGTCGTCCTTCAGGAAATTCATCGGTTCCATTCAGATATCCCAGAAAAAGTCCGCGTTCCGGATCATACGAACGCAGTAACCAGAAGTCCCGGGCATATACGTGCGGGGAACGATTGGTGTGCAGATACTCCATGCCGCCCGATCCGGAAAGTATATGTCGATGACCCTGGATGCTGACGCTTCCGGATGCCCGGGCAAACGCCACCGGGATATCGGCCTGAAAAAAATCGTCGGCGCTTTCGGTTGCGATCAAGCGACCGCCCGTCAGACACATACCGGGCTGAATTTCATCGAATACCAATTGCAGCCGCAAGTCCCGCACCGCTATTTGTAATTCCAGGCTTCCGTTGGCCTGCAGGCGCATATATCCGGCCGGTCCCTGGTAACCGAACGTGCCCGCTCGCGCTTTCAGCGTACTCTGATCGAACTCGGCGGTGTACACCATACTGCGATTGTTATGAAACACCAGTACGGATACTCCATGATTGCGGTCGCCCGGCCCCGTATTACTGATTACGAAACTGGTATAGATCAGAAAATCAGAATTTCTAAAGTTCAGGTTCCAGGCCTGCAGGTAACCCTCGGTAGCTCCGGGTTGAAAGACCACCCGGTTGGGACCGGACATTGGGGAATCTTCGCCGGCCAGACTGCCGGGTAGCATCAGCCCGCTCAGCAGTATATAAGCCGATAGACGGATGAGCAGGCGAGGAAAATCAAATTGGAGGGTTTGCCCGAACATAATTGAATTGCGGCATGTTGGACAAAATCAACGGGAAGGCAATCATTATGAACGTGTTCCAGGAAAATTGGAATTGAGATTTCTTCCGCCCGGTTTATGCGCAAGTATGCGAACAGGCGTTCAGTGCGGCATGGTTTTCGGGTCGTGGAGTGGACAGGTTCAATAGTTGAGGTGTTTACGCAGCTTGCGAATAAATTCGACTTTATCAATC
>JAGRMX010000430.1 GCA_020441025.1 Leptospiraceae bacterium | reverse complement strand
TATAACTGAGTCACATTTGTACTACCGCACATGGGACAGACCATGGAGCCGCCGGACTCTTCGTCCAGGGCGGATTCTTCCCAGCGATAGTCGCAGTCTTCACACACATAACTGACCGCTTCCAGATCGCCTTCCTCAAAGTTGTCGTCATCAAGGTTATCGTCGTAATCGTCTACGTCGAGTTCGCCCATGCATCCTCTCCCGGTAATACCTTCCTTCCAGGTTCTCAATTACGGACAATCCTTCAATCAATATTCATGGAAAAAACTGCGAAGGGTGTGGACTACCGCAGCGCGGCACATAGCGGGCAATGCGGGTTTCGCTCTATGGGTAAGGAGCGAATCTGCCCCTGCAACAGGTCCAGGCTATACAGACGACCAAAAGGATTTTCCGATGCGCCCGAGAGGATTTTCAGCGCCTGCGCGGCCTGCAGCGATCCAACCACCCCGGCGATGGCTCCCAGCACCCCCGCTTCGGCGCAATTCGGTACGGCCTCCGCCGGTGGGGGTTCAAAAAAAATACAACGATAACAGGCCGATTGACCCGGTTGGATACAGAATACCTGGCCTTCGAAGCGCAGTATACCGCCCATCACCAGCGATTGTTTTAACGTGAAACAGGTGTCGTTCACCAGGAACTTGGTTTCAAAATTATCGGATGTTTCGATGACCAGATCATGCCCGCGTAAATATCCGGCGGCGTTGGTAGCGGTCAGTCGATCGGGAATCCCCTGGTATTCGATATGGGGATTCAGACGCGCCAGGTGCTCGCCTGCCCGAATCGCCTTGAGCGCCCCCAGATCATCCGTAGTGTACAGAATCTGCCGCTGTAAATTGGTAAGCTCCAGATGATCGGCGTCAATGCAGGTGATGTGCCCCACACCGGCGGCCGCCAGATACAACAACACCGGCGATCCCAGACCACCGGCGCCTACAACGAATACACGAGCAGCTTTGAGTCGCTCCTGTCCGGCCAATCCGACTTCATTCAGGAATATGTGGCGTGAGTATCTGGTCAGTTCATCCCGTTCCAGCATGGCGCCCACCGATCGGACAGAAGCGCGATAAGTTACTGGTTGGAGATGATGGGCTTCAGTTTAACGGCTACGTCTTTGACCATATCATCGCCCGAGTTGTTCTGCACATGGTCCAGAGCGGATAATATAGCATCTTTATTATCGCCGTCATTCAGGTTGGCCAGAGCCAGAATGGCCGCATACTGCACGCGGCTATCATTGGATTCATTGGCGGCCTGCAACAACGCCTGAGTCGCCGGACCGGCCTTGCCGATTGCACCCAGGGCGGCGGCGGCTGTCGCGGCGACATTTTTATCTCCGGAGTTTTGCAGCAACTGAATCAACTGAGGGATGGCATTCTCGTTTTGCGACGCACCCAGTTGCCGACAGGCTTCCATTTGCAGTTCCGGATCGCTGGAGCCCAGATCCGACATGGGATCTCCGGCCGCAACCAGCGGGAGTGTGATAAAGAGCGATAAAAACAGAGTCAGAATACGATTTTTCATATCGGTATTGAAGCTGATTTTTCCCTACTGTGTCAATCCTGATTCCCGCCCGTCACTCAAAAATCTGTTTTCCTGTGATGTTCCTGAAGCGCTGTGGTTCCGTGGTCTGGCATCCTGTAATTGTGCATTTCGTTCTGACCGTGCCCATCCTGCTTTTGCTGATACAGGGACTGGCGGCATGGCGGCTACATTTCCCGACGGAAAGGGATTCACCATCGGTTACTTTTTTGAATAGAGCCAATGCTGTAGGCCATCTGTTATTGCTGGCTCTGACCTATGCCGCCATGGCCACTGGCGATGCGGACGCCGATCGTCTACAGTCTCTCTCAGACACGCACGTATCCGCGTATCTGGAAGCGCATACCGACCTGGCTCAGGCGGCCCTGCTGGTGACATTCATCAGTCTGGGTATTTCGATTGTTCGCCTGAAAAAAACAGGACGTGCTTTGCGATTGCTGCAATCAATTTTGTTGTTAGTGCTCGTCGGGCTATTGCTCGGTACGGCCTGGCGCGGAACTCGCCTGGTTTACGATTCCAATGCCACCCGGGTCCATATTCGGGAAAACGATTCCGCCCATCAGGAGTCGCCACAATCTGACGATCCCACCCCGTGAGTTTCTTTGCCTATCCGGGCGCAAAGTACGCTATGTACCGGGCATGAGAGATCAGAGCAGCGCTTTGCGAACCAGCTCTTCCTGTTCTTCCCGGTGAATGCTGGATAATCCCGCCGCCGGACTGGGAGAGGGCGGGCGCGTAATGGATTTATAATAACAACCCGATGGCAACTGCGCGTGCAAACGATCGCGCAGAAAATCCCAGGCGCCTTGATTGCGCGGTTCTTCCTGCACCCAGAAAACTTCTTTTAACTGCGGATACAATTGCATCACGTCCGCCACCTGTTCCAGGGGATAGGGATAAATTTGTTCCATGCGCGCAATGGCCACATTCTCAACACCCTGCTCTTCCCGGAACTTCCGCAGGTCGTAATAAATCTTCCCCGAACAGAACAGCAGTCTCGTAATTTTCTGTTCGTTGCCTTTTGTCTCCGGATCATGCAGCACTTCCCGGAAAATGCCCATGGAAATATCATCCAGGGCCGATCCGGCTTCCGGCAGGCGCAACAGACTCTTGGGCGACATGATGATTAACGGTTTACGATACGCGCGCAGCATCTGTCTTCGCAGCAGATGAAAATATTGGGCGGGCGTACTGCAATTGCAAACCTGCATGTTGTTGCTGGAACACAATTGCAAAAAACGTTCGAGGCGAGCGCTGGAATGCTCGGGACCCTGGCCTTCATAACCGTGGGGCAAGAGCATCACCAGACCGCTCATACGATGCCACTTCACTTCCGAACTGGAAATGAATTGATCGATCATAATCTGGGCGCCGTTTACAAAATCGCCGAATTGCGCCTCCCACAGTACCAGCGTCTTAGGATCGGAAAGTGAATAGCCGTATTCAAATCCCAGTACCGAAAACTCGGACAGGGGCGAGTTGATTATTTCAATAAAGCCCTGATTATCGGAGATATGATTGAGCGGCACGTATTCGCGTTCGTTTTCCTCATCCACCAGCACGGCGTGGCGATGTGAAAAAGTACCCCGCTTCGAGTCCTGGCCGCTCATGCGAATAAAATAACCGTTCTCCAGAATGGAACCAAAGGCCAGCGCTTCGGCAAAGCCCCAGTCAATGGGCACCTCGCCTTCATACATTTTTTTACGATT
>JAGRMX010000042.1 GCA_020441025.1 Leptospiraceae bacterium | reverse complement strand
TCTGCATGGCGATCGCCGGTCGAAAGCGATCGGTGGTTGTTTCCAGGCGATTCTTTAGATGTGCAACAATGCGTCTGGTTTCGTGGATGGACACAGTTTTCTGGCAGTCCTGTGAAAAAGTCCCGATTACCCGGCAAACTCCCGGTATCGGCCTTAAAAGCCGGGCGAAATTAAAATGAGTGATATGGATAACTGGGAAGCGTTGGTCGAAACCGCCGATGCCGATGCGGAAACTCGCGTCGGTTACACCGGGTGGGTGTTGTTTACGGTTTCCGGTCCGGAATTAAACCCCGGCAGCGTCAGCGCCATTCTGGATCTGGAACCCGATCGATTGATTTTCCCGGGCAGTGCGCAGGAGGGTGTCTGGCAACTGAACTCTCATCTGGGTGCCGAAGAGCCCCTGGAGAAGCATTTGTGGGTTTTGCTGGAGCGGATTCTGCCGGTGCGTCGCCAGTTGCGCCAACTCGCGCGCGATCATAAGCTGGAGTTCTATTGCTCGGTGCAGAAGGATCGTGAAGCGGAAATTCATTTTGAACTACCGTCCCGTCTGTTGCTGTTGATCGGATATCTGGGCGCCGGAATCGTTTGCGATGTCAGCGATCATTATTAACAGATTAACCCTGAGCACTACTTCCAAAACAGTACAGAAGCGCTTTGAGATCGCTTCTAATTGATACGATACTTTTATAACATTAAGCCCGATTGGCAAGGCGGGTAACAATCCATTCCACACCCTGCGGAACCGACAGATTGTCCATTTCCAGTACCGTATCGGCCAGACGTTCATACCAGGGTAACCTGCGTTCCAGCAGAGCGCGATAGTCGGCGCTCAACCCGGGGCGATTGGCGTCCGCCAATCCGCGCGAAAGTAACCAGTCCATGTTGCGTTTAATATAAATTACAAACGTGTGTTCCCGCAGCAATTGGGCTTTGCGTTCGGAAAATATTTCTTCCCCGTTGTCGCTCAAATCGACCGGCATGCCGCCGCCACAATCCAGAACGATGCCTGGCATGGTTGCGCAACGGGCCAGAATATTGTATTCCCGGTCACGAAATCCTTGCCAGCCTTCCCGCTCTACGATGCTTGCAGTAGTTAACCCACCCGCTTCATATCCGATCAACGCGTCCGTGCTCAAAACCAGGCGACCCAATCGTTTGCCCAGCTTGCGGGAGATTTTACTTTTACCGGCGCCCCGTCCACCGATCAGGGCAATAGTTTTGGTACCCGACATGTGCGCAATGCTGGCGGTGTGTATGCCAAAGGCGAGTGAAAAAAGGCGAGTGGTGCGGATATCAGAAATCGCAAAAAAATGCCGTATCACATTTCTTTGCGCGCATGAAGTGGTTTTTCTTTTTCAAAAAGAACGCAAGTCCTGTAGCTTTTCCAGGAATTCGGGCATGCGGCTGTAAATGGCCTGCATTTCGCGTTCGCCCATGCCCAGCTTTTCCAGGGCGAACGCGGAGAGATGCTGAGAGAGTCCGCCGATGTCCAACCCCACTCCGGCACTGAGCGTGATGGCATTGGCCACGTGCACCACGCAACACAGCTCCTGGTTGATACTGGCTTTTTCCGGTTCATAGCTATAGCGAACCGCCTCCACCAGCTCGGCCGGGAATTGCCATTGCTCCAGTAGCTTCGCGCCAATTTCGGCGTGAGTGTATCCGGTATATTTGCGTTCCAGGTCCAGAAAACTCACATCCGGATTGGAATCCATATCCATGATTACCTGACGATAGGCCGTTTTAAAGAAATGCACCAGCACAACCTTGCCCATGTCATGCAGCAACCCGGCGGTGAAGGCCACATCATCGCCGGTTTTGGTTTTACGCAGCAACGCAATGCTCTGCGCCACTTCGCCCACCACCAGACAGTGATCCCACATGTCGGCTGCGTCCATCTTATAACTTTCCAGATCGACTTTTAAAATACCGCGCGATGCGGCCACCATGGCGATGTTTTTTACCACGTTCAGGCCCAGAGTCATAATCGCTTCCTGCACCGAACGAATGGGGCGACTGGGCGCATAGTAGGCCGAGTTGGACAGGCGAATGATGGCGGCGGTAATAGCGGGATCGTGCGAAATCTCTTCCGCCAGGGCTTTAATATCCACATCCGGATTGGATGCCATGGTGGTCAGCCGACTGGCAATCATCGGCATGGACGGCAGTTTATCGATGTCCGCCAGGGCGGCGTCGATCTGGGCTTTTATTTGCGTGGCATCCATCTGGTTTAGATCAATCTGGTGGCAGTTTTGCCTGCTATGCGATCGGTCGTACCGACCGGTGCGCTCATGCGCTCTTTCCGGTCCCGCACCTGCTTGCGAGAACCGATCGGAGATCATGTTTAGCGTTACGTTTTATAAATATATTTTTCCTTTCCGTTCGATCGTAATAAAATGCGGCCGTCGTCCATGAACACCGTTATAGTGCGGCCCTGCGCGCCACCGGATTCTTCCAGAGTTATGGGGATTTTCAGTTCCGCCAGGGTTTTTTTGACCGCCCGGATGTTCTCCCCGCCTATGTTTTGAATAAAGGATTGCGTTCCGGTGGAGAACATGGATGCGCCGCCGAATATGCGCGCACTCAGGGACTCGGCTTCAATGCCGTCGCCGGTTAAGTCCTGGACCAGGCTCATGATGGCCGGCCTGGCGTACTTACCTTTCTTTACGATTTTGCCCTGGGGTGCCTCGGCCAATAGAACATGGGCGATGCCGCCGGCATTGTGCTTTTCGGAATACAACACTACCCCGACACACGAACCCAGAGTGGTACGCAATGCGTCCGGGGAGCGGCCCAGTTTCCATTCCGCCACACCGACATGTATAAGAGTTCCTTTGAAAAACGGGTCCAGAGCATCCCCCGGTAAATTTCGCTGGTTCTGACATGCTCACTCAGAAATGCTGCCAGGACGTAAATTTAAACGGTAGTGTACCTTGAAGAGCCCATCGTCCAAAAAATCCACAAAAAAATTGGCGTCCACCGAATCGCGTGCAAAACAAACAACCGGGCGACCGACCGGGACTCGTAGCAAGACGGTTGCCGGGCGATTGGAGTCCATACCGCACTATGACGGGGAAGTGCACGGTGCGCGCGTTATCGTGCTGGGCACCGCGCATGTATCCGCTCAATCGGTTGAAGATGTGCAGGACATGCACGCGCTGATAAAACCGGACGCGGTGGCCGTCGAGTTGTGCGCGCCGCGCTATGAAGCCATGACCGATCCGGATCGCTGGCGAAAGCTGGACCTGGGACAACTGGTGCGCCAGAAGAAAATCTGGTTGTTGATGAGTTCGTTGATTCTTTCGGCCTTTCAAAAAAAAATCGGTGAAACGACCGGCGTGCGACCGGGTCAGGAGATGTTGACCGCCATTCAACTGGCCGAAGCGAACGAACAGCGGTTGGTGCTGGCCGATCGCGAAATACGCATTACCCTTTCGCGTGCCTGGTCCCGGGTGGGTTTTTTTTCGCGCCTGTGGTTGTTCAGCACACTGTTGGCATCGCTGCTGTTCAGTGAAGACATTGAAGAAGAAGAAATTGAAAAACTCAAGCAACAGGATGTTTTCGAAGACTTATTGAACGCCCTGCCACCGCGTTATCAAACCATTCGTGAAGTTATTATCGATGAACGCGATCGGTATCTGGCCGAGAAAATTCGTGTCGCTGCCGGTGAATTGAGCGCGAATCAATCCGCTTCCGGACGCGCGTCGCGTAAGAAAACTACGGCGACTCCCCGGAGAGCAGGGCGATTGCCGGCGTTGTTGGCGGTGGTGGGCGCCGGTCACCTGCCGGGCATTCGGCGCGTACTGGAATCGGGTGCCGCGGTGGATACTGCCGCGTTGGAGGATGTGCCCCGTCGCTTTCCCTGGAAGGATTTGATTGGCTGGATTATCATCGGCCTGGTTTTCATTGGCATCAGCGCTCTGGTATATGGCGAAGACTTCAGCTATGATACGATAATGAATTTACTGTACTGGTGGGTAGGTTCCCGCGCCATCGGTACGTTTATAGGTGCGCTGATCTCACGGGCACATCCGTTGACCACTCTGGTGACCACTGTACTGGCGCCAATTTCGGTTGTGTTCGGTCCATTTGGAGTGCGCCTGTGGATGATTGCCGTGTTATTGGAATTGCGCATCAATAAACCCCGGGTGGAAGACTTTGAAAACATTACCGGCGTTTCCGACTCCTGGGCCGAATTCGGTCGCAGTCTGTATGGCAATCGGGTAATGCATCTTTTCTTTATACTGCTGGCGGTATCCTGGGGGCTTACCTTTGGAAACCTGTTTTTTTCATATATAATAGTCAACGGCCTCTGGCAGCAGTGGTTCGGCTGAGGACGATTCGCAAGCGCGGTCGGTGTTTGCCGCGCATGGACTCAGCCGATCAACCGAATGTGTGTGCGGCCGGTTTGTGAAGATTCTAATTTGAGCCCGGATTTCTTAAATTCGAAACTACGGCTGATTGTTGTAATGATGTATATTGCCTGCCGGATTACATGCGGCGACGACAATCGCGTTCCTGATCGGTAATCACATCTACCGCCCGCAGTCGATCGGGACTGCCGTCGGTTAACAATCGACCGAAATTCAAAAGCCGCATGCCTTCTACATGTACCAACCGGTCGCTGCGCCGTTGATTGAATACGCTGCGTAGACTGCGAGTGCCTTCGTCGTAAACAAAAGTCACGCGATAATCTTTTGGATTCTGTCCGGACGGGTTTATACTGATGGCAAATGCGGTGCCGCCGCCCTGCGCGGGACAGTGCCAATCGCCCTCCCATTGAAATTCGGCGGGGCTTGCGGTCGCATTATCTCCCGGGGAGGTAGTTTCCGTCGTCGCGCACGCCATCAACACGCACATTATAACTATCAACACCAATGAAAGAGTGAATGTGCGACGAAAGTGTAATGATCGCAGCGGTTGCGCTATAAATTGGAAAATATCCGGCCTGTCCAAAGTTGCACCTCTTAGAAGTTATCACGTAATTTTATGCGCGCGTTGTGGAGTAGGGCCACTTTCGATATTTCTGCTTTCGAATCGCCTGCATAATTCCCGTTCGTCTGCAACGGGTAACATGCCGCTACAAGCATTGTGGTCATCGCGTCATACAGTAGACGATGGATTACAGGAAACGATAAATGCCTTCCACCAGATCCTGAGGAGCGAACTGGCTGGAAATTTTGGCCAGATAGCCGCCGATACCCACTTCATAGCGCAGCGAAGGATAGCGAGCTTCACAGATCTTTTCAATGATT
The DNA here is from genome assembly GCA_020441025.1 of Leptospiraceae bacterium. Taxonomy (GTDB): domain Bacteria; phylum Spirochaetota; class Leptospiria; order Leptospirales; family Leptonemataceae; genus JAGRMX01. The sequence goes on along the minus strand of JAGRMX010000042.1, from coordinate 9,018 downwards.
TTTGTCACATCCCGGGCGGTAGAAGCCACGCGCTCACCGGCCGAGGCGGCCACATCGGCTCGTTTATACAGATCGTTGTAGGGCGAATTCGCCGGTCGGTCGTATGTAATTTTGCGATTGAATTCGGTGCTAACCGGCCCGGGCTCTACCAGACTGATAAACACGTTATGCGGAAGCATTTCGTAGCGCAGCGCTTCACTGAAACCCTCCAGCGCGAACTTAGACGCATTGTAGGCCGACATAAGCGGCGCGCCTACCCGACCGAATCCACTGGAAATTTGAATGATGCGACCCTTCTGACTTTCGCGCATAACCGGCAGGAAAGCTTTTGATACGGCAATGGCGCCGAAAAAATTGGTTTCCATTTGATTGCGATAATCGGCCAGCAATAATTCTTCCGAAGCGCCGACCACGCCATACCCGGCGTTGTTAATCAAACACAACAACGGTTGTGCTCCGCTCACGAAGCGTTGTTCCTGTTCGCCGTAAATCTGGTCGCGCACGTCGTCGATCTGATGTTCGTCGGTCACGTCCAGAGGCAGGACATGCAAATTGCCGAGACCCTGTTCCTGCGCCTCGGCTTTGAGCGTGTGGATATGCTCTTCTCGGCGCATGGTGGCGTACACACAGTAACCGCGCTGCGCCAGGTACAGAGCGGCATCCCGGCCGATGCCGGAGCCGGCCCCGGTAATAATGGCGATTTTATATTCTTCCTTCATAAGCTATGCATGCGCTCCCACGCGTGAACCGTGTGGTGTATTTTAGTTTCGATTATAATGATCAAGTAAATCCGCGGTTTCGTTGATGCGACTCTGAATGGTAATATACGGCAGTTCCATATCGTTGTCGCTGACGATTGGTCCCCATATTAAAAAAATCCAGCCGATCCACTCCCGGTACACCGGTCGATCGGTGCGCACCGGAGGTGTGTGCCGACGACCGGTGCGATCAAAGTACATCACCTCGGTCTTGAATACATAATCTTCCATGTAGGGAATGATACCCACGGTCAGGCACGTGCCCAACACCAACGGGCTGGTATCGACCTTTTCGCCGTATAATCTGATTTCCAGAGCGTTGCGCGGATCGGTTTTGTAAGATACCGCGTCCGCGTCGCTTGTAAAGGGAATGTACTCCAGGGTTGGATGGCGTCCGGGCGCATAGGCCGAATGCAGGGATTGCATGACCCGGAATAGATTGTACCGGTTGCGCTCATTTTTTAGCTGCAATACGTAGTTCCTGTCCAGCAGAGCCAGTTCCAGCGGCATCCAACTGGCTACTTTGTCGGCGCGACCGGCATGGGCAACGGGTACCATCACCACCAGACGAGTGCGTTCGGTGGTCGCCGGAATGGATCGTGCATCTTCCAGTTCCCGGTAGGATCCAATATAACAGGCCGGCAGGCTGAGCAACAGACTGAGCGGAACCAATCGACATGCGGCTCGCAGAGCCCCATTCATAAAATCACATCCTCATCTTTGAGTATATCCCGACCGAGGGAGCTGATGGCCAGGGGAGTGCTATTCGAATTTGTTATTTTAACTCGTCCGTGTATGGCAACGGGCGTATCAAACAATACCGGCCCGTACACTTCCAGGCTTTCAGCGTGCAACAGGGAAGGCAACTCGGGCATGAGATTTTCAAAGGCGTCCAGCTTTTTATAATGCGCGTCGTCCAGTTTGACCACCGGTTCACCCAGCTTGCGCTGGGGATTCATTTGCAACGCGAACGTATCTTCATCGAGCGTATAGGCGTCGCTGCGTCGAACCAGCAGGTCGGCGCAGTTTTTGACCGGTGCGAAACGTGTGCGCGGTACGATGAATACTCTGGTATTTTGGAAGTGACCGATGGCCGCTCCCATTGCGGTTTCCAGTTGCAGTACATCGCGACCGTTTACCTGTTTGGGATTCACAATCAGCGAAAGATCCAGCCCGCCCGATCGCATTCGATCGCGCAGAGCCTCCAGATTCACCCACAGATTGTTGATGTTAAAGTACTTAAAACGAGCGGTGTCCTGAAAATCGGGAATGTGCTCCTCGGGCACCTGCGCCGTCTCCAGCAATTCTATGCGTCCGGCGCTATCTTCCGGATCGAGCGAATGATACAGAACGCCGCCTTTCAAGTCCGCCAGTGTTTTGGGTGTGACTTCCGATGCGAAATCGAGTTTTGATTCCAGAAAAAAAGAAAGCGCGTGCGGATCGGCCAGAGCGCCCAGATTGTCTCCATTGGAAATAAACGCCACTCGATAGCCTTCCTCCAGCAACCGATCCAGAATGCCCGTAGTATAAAGCGATAGATAAATATCTCCGTGGCCCGGAGGGCACCAATCGTTTTCTTTGTAAGCGTCGCCGGCGATGGGCAGTAGAGTATTGCGATCCAGGCGCGGCACCATGTTCTGTAAAAAGTCCGCCGGCAGGTTACCGGGCGCGTTGCGATTGATGTCCGCAATGCCCGCGTCGGCGAGCGTAGCTTCGCGGGTATTAAAAGAGTTCATGAATAACACCGGGATGGGCGCACCGGCACGCTGCCGGAGTTTTTCAATTTGATGGCGGATGATCTGCAAAAAGTTGTACTGCGCTTTCACCCGGATGATGGACTTGGGAGCGGTGAGGCCCATGGTAGTGCCCAGGCCGCCGTTGAGCTTGATTACCACTAATTTCTGCACGTCGGCGGCGCGGGATTCCCGGCGCTGAATTTCCTCGAAAGCAATGCTATCGTCGGCTTTTAAATCGCCGATGTGATCCCAGTTAACTTTTCCGGACGCACCGGCATGCACCAATCGTACCCGTCGAATAAACTCTTCGATGATGGGTTCGTTGAGATTGTGCTTTTGCATGACCCGCCGAATGCTCGCGTCTATGCTGCTGAAATCCGTAGTCTGTGTTTCCATGAGTTTGTGTTAATATTGTTCCGTGTAAGATTATGCTCTTCGACCGGGTTCGCTACAAGCGTCGCTCATCTCGGGCACGCGTACGGTCGGTTCGGAATAAGCTGTGATTATAATCGAATTGCGTGAAAAAAGCAAGTCATCTGCGGGACGCAAAGCTAAAAACGAATTTTTAATTCTCTGAAAAACCGGAAACGCGGCAGGGTGAGACTGAAACCCGACTAGAGTCCGACGGTAATCCAGCTGCGATTGCTGCCCGGTAACAGATCGCCCCGCACCAGGCTCACATCCCAGCGCTCGGCGGCCGACAGCCAGGGTCGGTAGCGAGCCCAGACTTCGATTGACCGACGTCCGGTGGTCGTCATTTCCGTGCCTTCCGCGGCGCGTTGTGTCCGCAGTACTGTGGCGGTGAAATGATAGTAGTACACATAACGGCCGCCATCGATTACCCGCAGCGCGCGTAATTGCGCATCGGGCTCAAATGATTCTACCGGAGCCGGATAGCGCGCATTCCAGATGTCCGGCATCTGTTCCGTAACCGCCGTATAGCCGGGCAGACCGTCCCGGGCCCACAGGAAAGCGGTGGATTGCGAACCCATCGCTATTATGAAAAGCACCAAAAGCTTCCATAATAGAGAGTGGTCGGTGCGAATCGGTGCGCATTGTTGCCGGCACGCTTTATTCCAATGCTGGACTGCCAATCGAATCAATGTCCTTCGTACGCGATCAGGGCATGCACGTCATATCCGGCGTCGCGAATCTTGCGGGAGCCGCCCAGGTCCGGCAGGTCGATGATGGCGGCCATTTCCACGACTTCACCACCCAGCCGTTCCACCAGCTTCGCACCGGCCAGCATGGTGCCCCCGGTGGCGATCAGGTCGTCGAATACGATTACACGGTTGCCTTTCTGGACCGCGTCGGAGTGGATTTCAATGGTCGCGCTGCCGTATTCCAGGTCATAGTCTTCGGAAATAGTTTTATAGGGCAGTTTGCCTTTCTTGCGAATCGGTACAAACGGCAGATTCAGATGATAGGCCACGGTAACTCCAATCAAAAAGCCCCGGGCATCGATGCCGGCAATCACGTCGATTTTCTGGTCGAAGTATCGGTGAGAAAAAGTATCCATGGTCGCGCGCAGCGCCCGGGGATCGGAAAATACGGGCGTAATATCGCGAAAGATAATGCCTTTCTCCGGCCAGTCGGGAATGGAACGAATCACCTTTTTTAAATAGTCCTGATCGACATGAATCATGCCTGCCTCCGTTTTTTTCGGTCGTCTCAAACGCCGGATGTATTTCCACCGGAAATCTGTCCTGGTATTTCCGGAGTCGGTGGGGAGTCCGGATCAATGCGCACTTCCGTGCGCCGCTTACTGTCGAATTCGTAACTGATCAATGTGCCCACTCCGTCGTCGGTAAACATTTCCAACAGCACCGCATGGGGCACGCGTCCATCTATAATATGTGTGCGACGTACGCCGTGATGCAACGCGTCCAGGCAGCAGGTTACCTTTGGTATCATGCCGCCGGTAATGCTGCCGTCGTTCATCAGGCGATGCACATCTTCGGGTGCGAGACCTGTGACGGTTTGTTCCGCCACCAGTACGCCGGGTGTATCGGTCAACAGGATCAGCTTCTCCGCTTTTAATGCGGAGGCTACCGCGCCGGCCATGGTGTCGGCGTTAATGTTCAGGCTGAGTCCGTCTACGCCGACGGCGATGGGTGCGATGATGGGCACATAAGAACTATTTTCCAGAGTGGTTAAGATGGCCGGATTGATGTCCCGGGCCGTCAGGGTGCCTACCTGTCCGAGGCTGACATGCTCGGTCTGTCCGTCGGCTGCCGTGCGCCGCAACGCGTGGGGCGTAGCCTGTGCCAGAGAACCGTCTTTACCGGAAATGCCCACGGCTCGTCCGCCTTCGTTATTGATCAGAGCGACGATCTCTTTGTTAATTTTACCGGCCAGTACCATCTCGACCACATCCATGGAAGCGCGATCGGTAACGCGATGACCGTCCACAAACTGAGTGGGAATTTGCAGCTCGTTCAGCATGCGCGAAATTTGCGGACCGCCGCCGTGCACAATTACGGGCTTGATACCTACATATTGTAAGAGCACAATGTCGCGCGCAAAATTGTGGCGCAGCTCTTCATCCACCATGGCGGCGCCGCCGAATTTGATTACAATCGATTTGCCGCTGAAACGACGGATGTAGGGCAGGGCTTCGAGTAAAATCTCGGCTCGACTTTTTTCAGCTGCCGCCACCGCTCTCTTCTTCCTGCAGGATTTTTATAAAGTTCAAAATGGATTTGCGATCTTTTTCCAGGTTGTTATGATATAACTCGGCGATGGCGTTTTCCACAACCATGGAAACCAGGAACGCCTTGCTGGTAACTTCAATTTCGTAGTTACGCGCCGACTTATCCGCATCGATTTCATAATAACGTGATACGCCGTTGACCACGAATATGTTTTCCAGGTTGCCGCCCGGTATTACCCGGAACGTATGCAGATGATTGTTTACATTGAATTCGGAATTTTCCACCAGAGTATCCGCACCCGCAGGCAGCAGAGTGGCGATGACCGCCGGCATGGAATCGGCAATGGATATATGCCGGATGGTGGTCATAATGTCGCCGTTGCGTTCTTCGCTGACGATTGTGACGTTCTTTAATTCGGGGAACTTGTCCAGGTGCTTATAACGTTCCTCCCGGGCGCGTAACAACACCTCCAGCGGGTAATCAAATTCCTGTTCAATGGCTAATTTCTTCATAACGCTCACTCAACTGATGGGAACTGGATTTGTGCGTCCACTCGAAAAATCCCGTCCCAGTTGGCAGTCGGCGGCGTGCTCCGAAAATGTTCGCACCGTTGCAGGTACAACGGAATCAGCGGATCGTCTGCCGGAAATTTATCGCGCAGGGCCTGGAAGCGGGCGTGCGCTCCGGTAAAGTGACCCTGTCGGTACATTTGCAATGCGGCCTCCCAATCGGCGCGCAGGGAATCGGGGCCTTCGCGACCGAAATCGAATGGTTGGTACAGCAGTGTGGGCGTTTCCCGACCGCGCACCTGGACCAGATCGACCTCCCGCGCCGCGATTTCCCGATGGGTGGCATCGTAGGTTTCTTTTGTAAACAAAACGCCCACGCGATAAAACTTGGAGGCCTTTTCCAATCGCGAAGCCAGGTTCACCGAGTCGCCGATGGCGGTGAAATCCAGTCGCTGGCGGGAACCGAAATTGCCGACGATGGCGCTGCCGGTGTGCAGCCCGATGCCCATTTCAAACGATGGTCGATTCTGCTCCGCCCGGGCGCGATTCAGTTTTGTCAGCGATTGTTGCATGTGTCGCGCGCATTGCACGGCCCGGGCGGCGTCGTCGGCGCGGGGGTCGGGTACGCCGAAGAGCGCCATCAGGGAGTCACCCATGAATTTATCCACGACGCCGTCGTGTTTGTTGACCACGTCCACCATGATTTCGAAGAACTCGTTTAATAGATCCGCCAGCAAAGCCGGCTGCAATTTTTCCGCCAGGGGTGAGAAGTTACGAATGTCCGCGAACAGAATGGATATGGTTTGCTGTGTGGGCGGGGGCGATTCCTGCTCCAGCAGTTCGGCTACCACTCGCGCGGGTACATATTTTTGAAATGCGCGTCGTATCTGTTGCTCTTTTTCACGCGCTTCCAGCGCCGAACGATAGGAGCTCACGTTACGAAAGGCGGTATACGATTGGTTCATGACGCCGCGAAAAAAAGTCAGATCGCTCACCGGATCGCGGCGACGGTAATTGGTGCGGCCCAATGAAATAATAAACAGGATTTCCTGATGCTCGTCGAACACCGGTAGCCAGAGATCGGGTGCGTTTATGCTTTCCAGCAATCGAGCATTCTCGCGTAAAAAGCGTTCGGCCAACCCCGGTGCGGGATTGCCGCTTTCCAGATCAAAAAAGTAATACGGTTCGTTGTATTGTTTTAACCACAGCGCAATGTCGGCCACCGCTTCAAATGTCGGGCGGGTTGGACCGCTTTCGTTTTCAATGATTCCGTTGTCGGTGTTTATCAGCGCGACGGTCTGAATAAACGTACGCCGATCGGCGGTCGGTTCCAGAATGGCGCCTTCTCCGATTTGCATGAGTCGCAACAGGGTGCGCAACAGAGCGCCCTTTAGTTCCTGCGGGTCCAGGCTGGAATTCAGCACGCGCCCGATTTCGTACAGGGCGTTGACTTCCGAGTTTTTACGGTCCAGGGCGCGATTGGTGCGGATGAGATCTTCTTTGCTCTTTATATTTTCAATAAACAAACTGGTATGACCGGCAATGTTGGTCAACAGCTCCAGTTCTTCCGAACGAAACCCCTGCGGTTGCTCCGAATTGATCACTTCGATGACGCCGATCACCCGACCACGAGCAATGATGGGCGCGGCGATCATATCGCGGGTGGTATGTCCCAGCGCCTGATCCACTCTTTGAAACGTGCGCGGGTCGCCGGCCACGTCCCGGATGATTTCGGCCCGGGCGTTTTTTACAATGCTGCCGGCAATGCCCTGGCCGGAGGGAATGCGAATCTCTTTTAGTTGAGTCTTGTTTTCGCCGGAGACTACATTGAAATACATCTCACCCGTTTTTTGATCCACCAGCAACAGGGAAGAAGCTTCGCCGGCGGTAATTACTGTGGCGGTATCCATAATGATCTGCAGAACGGAAAATAGATCTTCCGCCATGAGGATGCGTTCGTTTAATTGCAGCATCCGATCGTAAAACTCTACCAGCGAGCTGCGTTCTTCCAGCAGGGCCAGAACTTCGAGGTAACTTTCAATCAGATAGCCCGAAGGAATGGCGGTGCGCTCGCGCCCGTCCACATCCAGAATGCGCAGACCGCGCAGTAAAATATCAAAAAGCTTGCGAGCATGTCGGATGAGGCGTTCGTCCGCCGGACTGAAATCACCGGCGGCGGGCGTGCTGATGCACAGGGTATAGCTGGAAAACGGCCGCTCAATTACGTCCGGGGTCGCCGTGCCTATTTCAAACGCTACCTGGCCGTCTTTTTGCAGGCACAGATAACGGGCGTCCAGCGATCGTCCCAGATGGGCCAGAAGTCGGCGCAGAATGTTGGAGTTGCCCGGGATTTCCTGAAGGGTGGAATTCATGCTCGCTCGCGTTGATCCGGTCTGGAAATATTCAACTTAAACTATTGACACGGCTACGCTGATGAGTATAAACAGCAGTCCGGATCTTAGCCAATGTGGTGTTTTCAAAAACCAGGTCTATTGCTTTTTTGTACCATCCTGTCGTCGCTGGTGTTGATGGGCGTCGGTTCGAGTTGCATGGAAAACCAGCGCACCGAACCGGCGGAACAGGAAGAAGCCATTCGCTGCGGTGAGTGTCTGGAGCAGCAACCCGGTGAAGTCTGTACCGAAGCGGGGACCAGGCGCAACAGTTGTTACGCCATTTGCGAAAATGTTTCGATTCTATGCAGCGGTCCTTGCCCCTGCGAGTCGGACGACAATCGCTGATGTTCAGCCGACAGGAATCGCGCTCGTCGGTTTCATCTGTTTCGTGACATCACAATCGTTCTCTCTCGTCCGTATTTGCCCGCATGAAATTCAAAAAAAGATTGCCCGGTAGGCCCTGCTGAAAAATCCCCCTGTACTGGGAGGAATCGCATGGAAAAAGGACGTCTTTCGGTTCAGACTGAGAATTTACTGCCTATTATCAAGAAATGGCTCTATTCGGAAAAAGAAATTTTCCTGCGTGAGCTGGTATCCAACGCCTTCGATGCCATTACCAAGTTGAAAAAGGTGGCATTGACCGAGACCATTCGCGATGAAGCGAATACGGACTATGCCATCGATATCAAAATCGATCGCGAAAACAATCAACTGATCATCGAAGACAACGGCGTGGGTCTCACACAGGACGAGATCAAGCGCTACATCACCCAGATTGCGTTTTCCGGCGCGGAAGATTTTATTAAAAAGTACGAAGAGTCCCGCGATAAGAACAAGGCCGGCATCATCGGTAATTTCGGACTGGGCTTTTATTCCTCTTTCATGATTTCCGAAAAGGTGGAAATCGATTCGTTGAGCTGGAATCCGGAAGCGGAGGCGGCCTACTGGTCGAGTGACGGCGGTGAGGA
>JAGRMX010000429.1 GCA_020441025.1 Leptospiraceae bacterium | reverse complement strand
GCCGACCACGGCCACCAATCCCATGATTTCACCCTGTCCGGCATAACGAACGGCCATGTGACGTCCATCGGGCGCGCCGCGGAACATGCGAATGACGCCTTCGAGGATGATTACCAGGCGCGATTCATCTCCCGGGCGATAAATTTTCGAACCGACCGGCAGTTCCATTAACATACCGGCGCGCAACAACTCGGTGCGTGTTTTATGACTGAGCTGACCGATAAATGTATTCCGTGCCAGAGTATCCACCTCGGCCGGGATGAAATAATCATTCACATCATAAACTAAATTAAAGATCCGCCACGCACAAGTAAAAAGATCGAGCCGGGTCTTATTTGTTTACCGTCGATTTTCAAGGGCGCTTGAGAAAGTATGTCATTGACAGCGCCTGCAATTACCGTTAAAGCAATTTCAACAGCGACTAAAAATAACACCGGCGACATGCGACGAAGCACCACAGACTGATACAGGCTTATGCGATTGCTCTTTAAATTAAAATCTCAATTCCTTCGCCTGGCGCCCGGTTTGCGCTATGATGTCGCCTTTTTGATTTTAAGTCAGCTGCTTGCGCTCGGCATCCCCACGCGTACATTGCTGGATCGTCCAATATTGGCCGGCGCGCTGATGATCGCTTTTTTGGTGCTGCAAGCGTCCGGGGCCATTCTAAAGCGGGCGCCCATGCACGCTCGAATGCCGGAATCAATGGAAGACCGCGGTAATCCGGTCTGGATGTTTACGCTCTTCGCCGCGCCGGTGTATGTGGTGTTATGCGCCCTGGGAGTGTACATGCTGCTGGACCACAATCAGGATGCAATCGTCTGGGGACTGGGTGCCGGAGTTGTGGCGGTTTTTTTTATTATCCGCGCTATGGTACGTCCCCGGGAGATAGTTACCCATTCGCGTTACGGATGGCAGGAGTTGCTGGCCGATTTTCTATTGCTGGTTTCCGCGCTGATCCTGACGCGCCTGTTCTGGGAGCCGCTGATACTGGAGTCGGCGCGGGGTACCGGGAGTATCGCCCGGGGCCTGCGGAGTGGGACGGGCAGTCTGATAGCCTACACAATGGTGCTCGGATTTATTTTTGGAATCTTTTATGCCGGACCACGCCTGGTGTTACTGTACGAAGATTTGCATTCGCGTCTTACCTGGCTGCGGATGGGTTTGATTTACCTCGTCTATTTGCTGCGAGTATTCAACGGATTGTTTTTCGAAGCTTGATTCTTAATCGAGGGGCGCGCTGATTAACATTTTTTCTGCGGATTATCGGAGTCTTATTTTAGTCTTCGCATATTCATTCATCGTGTTACACGTCGACGGGGGCGACTATAAAAACAATCGACCCTGCAATCGGATCGGTGAATGTACGTCATGCGTATGCTGGATCCGAACAGTCGCTGGAAAGAAGCCTGGGATCTTATTCAGGCCCTGGCCATCCTGCTGGCCAGCATTGAAATACCCGTTCGTATCGCTTTTCAGCCCGAATTAACCGGGTGGCACCTGACCGCTGAAGCGATCGTTACCGTTCTCTTTCTGGCGGATGTGGGTCTCAATTTTTTCACCGCCGTACCGCATCGCAATCGGCTGATCACCGATCGGCGTTATGTGGCGCGCACATATTTAAAGACCTGGTTTGTGCCGGACTTACTGGCCGCCCTGCCGCTTTTTCTGCTGCCGGGTGTGTGGGAAGCCGGTCGCATGGTCAAGACGTTGCATCTATTGCATTTAAATCGACTGTTGAAGCTTACCCGCGTGGTGCACAACATCGTAGACTGGCAGCGCCACCAGTTGATTAACGCCGGCATTTTTCGGCTGGTCTTTGTGGGTTTCGGCATTCTTTTAATTGCCCACTGGATCGCCTGCGGATGGATTCTGATCGGCGGGGTGGGGCCGACGGCGGGAGATCTGGATACGTATGTAGACGCTTTGTACTGGACTATTACAACTCTGACTACGGTCGGTTACGGCGACATCACACCAGATGGGCGCTGGGAGAAGTTGTATACCATGATGGTTATGGTAGCCGGTGTGGGCTGTTATGGTTATGTGATCGGCAATATTGCCAGCATGCTGGCCAATCTGGATCTGGTGCGATCGGCCCAGTTGAAAAAAATCGATCAGGTAGACGCGCTGCTGAAGTATCGACGCGTGCCGCCCATGCTACGCCAGGAAGTTAAAGATTATTACGAACATGTCTTTGAATCGCATGCCACTCCACAGGATGAGGCTCTACTGGCCGAATTGCCGCTGGCTCTCAGGGCGGAAATCGCTCTGGTTACCCATCGTGATTTTATTCACAAGGTGCCTCTGTTTCGGGCGGCCGGGGAAGAATTTGTTCGCACCATAGTGTTGCGCCTGAAAACGGCGGTCTACCCCCCGGGTGCTCTGATTATCAAAAAGGGCGAGGTGGGCGATTGTATGTACTTTATCGATAATGGTTCGGTGGATGTCATATCATCCGAAGACCAACATGTTTATACGACTCTATCCGAGGGCGATTATTTCGGTGAAATCGCTTTGACCCTCAGCCAGCCGCGCTCCGCGACGGTACGCAGCCGTGATTTCTGCGATCTGTATGTGCTCTATCGCCGGGATTTTGAAGAGGCGCTGGAACAGTTTCCCGGTTTCGCCCGGCATGTGCGCCGCACGGTAAAACATCGCTTTCGGGACATAGAACGTCGTCATGCTCGACGTAACGCACGGCAAAAATCCACGGGTGATTGAATAATTTAAATAGAGTTTGATACCGGAATTGAAAATTTGCTCGCCGACATCCGGGGACTCAAATTGGCAAAAGCCGTTTCGCGCGGGCAGTTATTAATTCAAATGGCCCGTTTGCATGGACTTTTGCAGTGAGTTGACAATCGCGCTTTTGGGTGTCACTTCCAGCATATATGTTTGATTGCCCCGGGAGAGATACGCTTCCGATATCACGCCCTGCAGTTGCCCTTCGCAGACCATCACAGCCAGTTCGGGTTCTTCCATTGCTTTGATATGCTGTATCAGATCCGTCGTCGTACGACGACCGGGGCCTGCAGTCAGTATCAGGAAATCGACATCGCCCACTTTTTCGCGGCGGATGGTTTCGATACCGGAAGAGTCAGAACCCATCATAATCGAAAGCGAATATTCTCTTTTGGATGTCTGTAGATCGCGTAAGATTTCAGCACAGGGGATAAGCATGCGCCATTACTGCGGACGTATTCACAATAACGCAATAATTATATTGATATGGTGAAAATTTTCGATATGAG
>JAGRMX010000428.1 GCA_020441025.1 Leptospiraceae bacterium | reverse complement strand
CCGGCAGGATGCTGCCGCTGCGTTCCCGCACACTGCCGGCTACAATCCCGAATAAAACAGCACTGAAAAAACCGGCAATTTGATTCACGCGCGTGAACCAATCCCAATGATTCAAGGCCAGGTCATGCAAAGGGGGCGTCTGCAACGGCAGAATCAATGTGATCAATCCGTAAAACGACGCGGTGATAAAAGTCGGGTATGACACGAACCACTGACCGGCTACATGCTGGCAGGGATAGCGTTCCGCCAGGAATCCGTGCAAAAAGCCGCGAAACAATAGTTCGGCCGAAATCGGCAGGAGAAAGACGGCCAGCATCTGAATTTGAGAAAGAGTCAGAAAACCGATGGATACGTTTCCGTGCGCCGGGTCGGAGAGCTCCGGTATCCACACACCCCCGGATACCGCCGCCATCAGGGCGAGAGGCAAGAGATACAACCAATCGTGTCCGGCCGGTATATCAAAGCCATAAACACGATTGCGTCTCCCGGCCAGAAAATAAACCGCCGGCACGATCAGGATCAGGACCAACGGGTAGGTATTCTGCAACGATTGTAATGCGTCGCGTCCGGCATAGGTAGAGCCGATACCGGACCAGTCAAATAACGTGAACAGGTTATGGGCGATAAAAAATGCGGGAATGAATACGGCCGCGGTTATAAATACAGCGTACAAAAAATTGCGAATATGATCCCATACTCCCGGCCGGCGATAAGTGACTCGAAATGCGTCGGCAATTTCTTTTAATGATAGTTTTGTTCCGGTGCTGCGGGGCGAACCGCCGATTTCCCCCGAGCCGCCCCAGGTGTTGCCTGCGTCGCGTACGGCCGGGTCTACAAAATTCAAACGAGCATAAACCGGTTCCAGGTTTTCGGGTAAAAATAAATCCACCTGTCGTAGTGTAAATACGCCCGGTGACTTCTGTAAAACGATCACACCGGGTTGAGTTCCGTACAATCTTGTAAGGTATTGTTCCAGTTCATATACGCCCAGATCCGAATCGCAGAATACCACATCTCGTCCCGTATTCGTTTCTACCCGGGCCAGTTCATCCACATCATGATAATCATGAAATTCCAACGGTCTGTACACCAACCCGTCGATTTTCCGGAGTGTCTCCGCGCAATAATCGGCGTAGTCGATGTTCTCCCATTCACCGGTTTTTTTTATTTCCAGTTCTTTCGCGCGTAGCTTTTCCAGTTTCTTTTCGGCTTCCTTTAATGCGGAAGCGGGCAATCCGGTAAATCGATTCATTTCCAGACCATGCGCGTCAATGACGCCTTCCAATCGAATCAATGAAACGATTTCTTGCATGCCGGATGAATCGCTTTCCGAAAGTCGCAGGTGATTTACCAGCACCCATATGGCCAGCACCGTATCCAGATCGGGATCGTTCGCTATGATGGTCCAATTACGTTCGCGCAAATCCAATCCGCGCATCACCAACAGCAATGCCTGCTCACATGTGGCGAGCGTGAACGCGCGCACGACACCGTGATGATGATCCAGGTTATAGATTTGTTTGTCGTTATCCAGAAACGGCGGACTTTGAGCCGCTCCGTCCAGAAAGATGGTGCGGGTCTCGGCCTTGTGGGCGGCGGAGTCGGATGTACTCTGTCCGCGTTTGATAAGTACGCGCACGTTAGGTGACTCGGTGCAGGTGATTACCCGACCATTGTCCGAATCTTTTACCTGGTATCGATCCGGAATGGATTTTGATTTCTGCGATCGATCGGGCATTGTACTCCATTATGAGCGACAGGCCTATCACTGCAATCAGATCTTCCGTTCAAAGCTGATGACGGTGAACACAGGGTAAATGCCGTCGCTGATGTGCCGTTCAATTAATAATAGATTCGGAATACTTGTTATCAATTGATGCGCAACCTATGTGTGCCGCTTACTGTGTGAGATTCTTCAGCGCCGACTGTAAACCCGTGTATTCAAAAACAAACCCCGCTCTTTCAAGTACGTGTGGTCGCATGCAAACACTGGACAGTGGCAATTCAGCCGCATCACCCATGGCCAGCCTTATGACGAACTCGGGAACCCTTGCGAAATGGGGACGATGCAGCGTGGCGGCCAGGGTTCGGGAAAATTCCTCAAAACGACATGGTTGTGGAACGCTCAAATTTACCGGCCCCTGGATGGAGTTATCATCCAGCGCAAAGGCGATTGCCTTTACAACATCCTCTATATGAATCCAGCTGCACCATTGTTGTCCGGAACCAATCGGACCGCCCAAACCCATTTTATAAACGGGCAATAGCTTCGATAACAAACCTTCCGCACCCAGCACCAGGCCGGTGCGCAGATAGACTACCCGGCGATTTTCTGTGGCGGCCTGTCCGGCCTGTGCTTCCCAATTGTGCACAATTTTTCCGAGGAATGTGTTTGGCCGTTGTCCGGCGGTAGTCGGATCATAGCTTTCGTCATAACAGCGATCCTCGTCGTCCGGATAAAAGGCCATGGCCGAAGCCGAAATAAAGTGCCGAACATTCGACGGCAGCGCCGCTACCAACCGTTGTGTACTGACAATGCGGGAATCGGCGATTTCACGCTTGCGTTTTTCGGTCCAACGACCCGCGCCAATATTTTCGCCCATTAGGTGGATGACCGCTCCGACGGTCTGCATGACTTCCGCCGGGGGCGGTCCGTCCTGATAATTCCACCGAATCCAATCGATCCGGGATTCCGTCTCGCGCTGCCGATCGGGATTTCGCGAAGTTCCGACGATTGTATGGCCGCTCGCCAGTAAAATCGGAATCAAACTCTGCCCCACATAGCCGCCGGCGCCGGTTATCAGAATACGCATGCCCTCAGCATAAGCACAGCCGCCTTGTGAGACCAATCATACTGGCCTGAAGCCGGAAAAGATTGACCTATAGAACTACCCGAATAATTATCGATACTGAGACTCATTCTCAATAAAAGATGCATCGGCGATGTCCAGTTCAAGCGTTCGATTGGTCGCTGATGCGCTGATGTGCCGGTCAGTCGCGCGAGCGGCCTGTGTTGAGGGTGATAGCCGTGAATTATTTAGATTGAGAGAGCGATTATGTCTTTTCAAACAAACAATCCAGCCGGGATTTCCGGGCGACTTCTGTCGGAACTTCGCAACCCGGAGGAAGTTTCTCGTTATCGATCGTTTTTGCCACAGAGCCCTGTACTGCTTTTCGAGAACGGCGAGTACCTGGGGCCGGGAAATACGAACAGCTTTCCGGAAATGCTCGGTGATTAAGCAGTCATCTCCAG
>JAGRMX010000427.1 GCA_020441025.1 Leptospiraceae bacterium | reverse complement strand
TTATGTTCGTCCTGGGCTTCTTTCTGGATTTTTTCGAAATAACCTTCGTGGTGGTCCCGATCGTCGGACCGATTTTATTGATGATGGACATGAATCCCATCTGGCTGGGAGTCATGATTGCTCTGAATCTTCAGACTTCCTTTCTAACACCGCCATTCGGTTTTGCGTTATTCTATCTACGCGGAGTGGCTCCCAAATCGGTGACAACCATGCAAATATATCGTGGTGTGATTCCTTTTATCGCCATACAGTTATTGTTGATTTTTTTACTGGCCCTATTTCCCGATTTAATAACCTGGTTGCCCGGATATATTTATGGATAGAATCGCTACAATATTAGAATCACAATTGCGCATGTTAGCATCGGACAAATCCGGCAGCCGGATAACATCGAAAAGTTTTCCGATTTTATTGCTACTGATTTTGCTGTTGAATCATTGTGGTCCGGGTACTCCTTTAACGGAAGATCAGGCTGTGTATATGGGGCGCTGGACCAACGGAGAATCTTTCATACAGATTTATCCGGAAGGACGGGTGGACTATCGCATTGTTTCGGAAAGAGGTACATTCAGCGTGAATGGGGCCGCTCTTACTATCGAACAATCCCGCATGCAATTGAACGTGCTGGGCAACGAAGAAATCTGGATAATCGATGAGGCGCCTGTTAAACGCGATGGCTATTGGAGTATGACCATTGATAATCGCGATTATAGCAGGCCGGCAGAGTAACTTTTCGAATTGTATGAATTCTTATTCTATTATTCAATACCGGCGCGTTAAATCGAATTCGACATTCGGCTTTTACGGCGGAGAGAGTCTCTGAATAAACTATGGTGCGCTTTCATTGCGAAGTTTCGAACAATAATTGATGGCGCAGACGATTTTCGTAGAATATGGTCAAAAGTAAATTGCGATCCTGATATGTCAGAACCAGGCGGCTGCGCAGAGACAACCATTCCAGGTTGAGCGGTTGCAATGTCTGTGTATCCGGACCGGACTCGTCGTTCGAGCCTGCCTGCTGGCTTTCTATCGCGGATATATCCGCATCCTGTTCGGCGGCGGTCGGCGTGTTCTGAGATTCCTGCCCGGGAATACGTCTTTCGAAATCGCGAACTTCTTTTATGGTCACCCAGTATTCGCGGCGCACAAGCGACTGCACTTCTACTTCGGCCCGCTGGATTGTGGATGCGCGCGGTGAATAGAACAGCAAATAGTTCCCCCGGGTTACGCGTAAGCGCAATTCGCCATCCTTTATTTTCCACTGGCCGGGGGGTAACGACCAAATGTCGGCTTGAATGGGAGCCCAGGCGATAATCAGTATTGCGAACAGCGCCCGTTTCATTCACGCACATCGAGAAGGATGCCTCGAATTTCCTCCACCGTTTTTAGCAATTGAAACGCGGAATTGCCGGGTGATTGCATGAGATGCGCCATTTTTTGCAGGCGCTCATCGATAATTTCCAACACGGAAAGCTCTACCATTTCCCCATTTCGATTTCGGCGCTTTACTTTCTGTACGCGCGTATTTCGGCGCAGGGTAATGGCGGCGATATTTTTCACGACTTCCCGATAGGTTTCCAGGTGGGCGTCGGTGGGATTGGCCAGAAAATCTCGTTCCGCATCCGGTAACTTTTCCCACAGACGATGCAGATCCACCGCTTCATTATCATCCGGCGGCAACACTTCTTCCAGCAATGACTGAAAGGGGCTGCGCGATTCGGTAGCACTGCCGCTGCGATTTTCCGTTCTGGCTTTGCCGGTGCGGTTCCGGCGATAATCTGTATCGGTGGTCAATCGTACTTGCATCAATATTTCTATCGGCTCCCTGTCACCGGTCTTGATTTAATTATGTCACATTCTATGTCAACGATACTGGAATCTGCTTGCTCCTGAATTGGCGCTTCTCAGCATGCGTGCATGCAAACCGAACGTTCCCCGGAAACCCGCGACCATTCCGACCAATTACCTGAGTATGATTATATAATCATCGGTTCCGGTTTTGGCGGCAGTGTGTCCGCTATGCGGCTGAGCCAGAAAGGCTATCGAGTAGCGGTGCTGGAATCGGGCAAACGCTGGGACGCCAAAGACTTTCCCAAAACCAACTGGAATGTGCGGAAATTTCTCTGGTTTCCAAAGGTATTCTGCTACGGTATCCAGCGGATCAACCTTTTGAATGATGTAATGATTCTGAGCGGCTCCGGCGTGGGCGGTGGCAGTCTGGTATATGCCAATACATTGTATGTCCCCAAAAAACAATTCTTCAATCACCCGACAGTGAAACAGCTGGGTGGAGAAAAGAGTTTGATGCCCTATTATGACCTGGCTCGCCGTATGCTGGGCGTGGTGGAGAATCCGCGCACCTGGGAAGTTGATGATCACATGCAGGCTACGGCGGAAGAAATGGGTTTTGGTGATACATTTACCACCACTCCGGTAGGCGTGTACTTCGGTGATCCGGATAAGAAAAAGGATCCCTACTTTGGCGGGGAAGGACCGGAGCGATTTGGTTGCAATTATTGCGGTGGTTGCATGGTCGGTTGCCGCTTTCATGCCAAGAATACGCTGGATAAAAACTATCTTTATTTTGCCGAGAAACTGGGTGCCACCGTTTATCCGGAAACACGAGTTGTAGATGTCATCCCGCAGGGTGTGGATGGTTCCGATGGATATATTATCAAAACCGATTCGCCGACCGGTTGGTTCGGGTATCCGCGACGTACATTTCGCGCGCGGGGCGTGATTTTTTCGGCGGGAGTATTGGGCACGGTCAATTTACTTTCGCGTTTGAAACAAAGCGGACGCTTACCGCATCTTTCGGAAGAACTGGGCAATCGGGCTCGAACCAATAGCGAGTCGATCATCGGCGTAACCGTTCCGGGCAAACATGCCGATTTTTCACGGGGTATTGCCATTACATCCAGCGTGCATCCGGATGATCATACTCACATCGAACCGGTGCGCTATTCGAAGGGTTCGGACGTTATGGGCATGCTGGCCACGGTTATGGTCGACGGAGGCGGTCCCATCCCGAGAGCGCTCAAATTCATCGGTACTGTTTTCAGGCATCCGTTACAGTATTTGCGTACTCTCTGGCCTATCGGCTTTGCGCAAAAGAGCATTATCCTGTTGGTAATGCAGACGCTGGATGACAGCTTGAAATTGGTACGTCGGCGGCGCTGGATCTGGCCCTTTACGCGTTCGCTGACTTCGGCGGAAGGCGAAGTGCCCACCTACATTCCGGTGGCCAATCAGTTTGCTCGCAAGTTGGCC
>JAGRMX010000426.1 GCA_020441025.1 Leptospiraceae bacterium | reverse complement strand
GAAATGCGGCTATAGAATGATGGTCGGTGTCATGGTGCACGTACTTGATTTACGCTTTGGTCTCACGCTGGTGACGGGCTAAAACTCAACAAAATTCAAGAATGAATTGCCGGACGTTGCGCTCGATATAAATTTAACGGTCGGTTATGGTGTCGATAGCCAGACTTACTTTTTGATTCTGCATATAAATTTGTATGCATATTAAGCGGCGGATAAGGCCTGGTGCCGTGGCGATTTTGTTAAAATTTGATTAGCGCTCTCTTCAAGCAGTCCATGACATGCGCCGGCCTTTTTAGTTGGCCGCTCTGCGGTTGAATGACTTTTTTTATAATCAGGTCACCTGAAAGCCCCGAGATAACCGCATGTCGATTTATTGTTGCACAATCATAGCGGTATGATAGATCTTTCTCCCCCGTCTCCAGAATGGGAAAGTCAATTGAGAACAGACCGACGAGCCACACCGCATGACATCTTCATCTTCAATGCAGTCGGACCACATTCCACTCTCGGTACTTCTGGAAAACACCCTATTCGGTTTCGCCTTTATCAAACACCGTAAGATTCTACGGGCCAATCAAAAAATGGCGGAGTTGTTCGGCTACCATCTGGACGATATCGTAAATCGTACTACCGAGCACCTGTATCCCGATCGCACCAGCTTCGAAGAAGTGGGTCGCAATATGTACAACATGATTCGTGCCCAGGGGGATGTACGTTTCGAACGGACCATGCGTCGCAGTAACGGCTCGCTCTTTTATTGTCGTTTTGAGGGACGTGCCCTGGATCGTAATTTGCCCGAAAACGGCACCGTATGGACGCTTTCCGATGTCACCCGGGAGCGGGTCGAACGAGAACGAGCCTTGCTGCACACGGGATTGTTCGAAAAGAGCGCACAGGCCATCATCATCACCGATTCGCAGGCTTTTATTATCGCAGTCAACAGCGCCTTTACACGTATCACCGGTTATCAAGAGCAGGAAGTCATCGGTCGCAATCCGCGTATGTTTCAATCCGGAGTCCATTCACCCGATTTCTATCAGAACCTGTGGTCGACATTAACAGCCACCGGACAATGGCACGGCGAAATCTGGAATCGGCGCAAAGACGGCAGCATCTATCCGGAACTGTTGCAGATAATCGCCATACGCAATCAGGCCGATGAAATTGAAAACTTCGTGGCCTTTTTTTCCGATCTGTCCGGCCAGAAGGAAATCGAGGCCCAACTCGAACAGGTATCCTCACACGATCATCTGACCGGTTTACCACGCCGTACCAGGTTGCTGGAACATATGCGCCTGCGATTGAACGCCCTCGATCCGAACAATCGGCTGGCGGTGCTGGCTCTGGACATCAATCAATTCAAGCGATTCAACCAGGCGGAAGGATTGGAAGCGGGGGATCAGTTGCTGCGCGCTTTCGGACAGCGCCTGCAACAGCTGACCGGTCCGCAGGATTTTGCGGCTCGCATGGATGGCGATGAATTCATAATTTTGCACCCGGTTCAGGAAAAATCGGGGCTGATGCAATTTACGCAGAATCTGGTCGCAAAACTATCCGAACCCTATTACATAAATAAAGGCGAGTACCACATCAGCATCAGCGCCGGGGTCAGCATTGCGCCCTCCGACGGTAATTCTGCGGAATTGTTGATCCAGTATGCCACTCTGGCTCAAAATCGCGGACGCAGAGAGAACATGAACTCCGTGGAGTTCTTTCGATTTGAAATGAATCTGCGCAGCCGACACTACATGCAACTGGAACGTGAAATCCGCCTGGCTATTCAAAAGGACGAGTTTCAGGTACATTACCAACCCCAGTTCAGCAGAAATCCCGAAGAAATCGTCGGATTGGAAGCGTTGGTACGCTGGCAACACCCGTCGGGTAAATTGATCATGCCGGGTGTTTTTGTTCCGGCAGCGGAGGATCTGGGATTGATCCGCGATGTGAATCATCGAGTACTGCGCATCGCCTGCACGCAAGCGGTACAATGGTTGCGTGCAGGTTATCAGTTCGGTCGATTATCGGTAAACTGTTCCGCGCCCGATTTACTCAAATCCGAGTTTGTAGAATCGGTCGAACAGGTGCTGCAAGAAACCGGCTTTCCCGCGGAGTGTTTGACCGTGGAAATCACCGAATCCATGGCGATTCTTGAACCTCAGAAATCGGCTCTGGTTCTGAATCAACTGCGGGCTCTAGGCATTCGAATCGCTATGGACGATTTTGGAACCGGCTATTGTTCCATCAATACCCTGCGCTCCATTCCCATCGACTATTTGAAGCTGGACCGATCTTTTGTGCGTGACATGCTGGACAACGCCGAGGCACGCGCGCTTACGGAAACCATCTTATCCATGAGTCGTGTGCTTGGTTACGAAGTGATCGCCGAAGGCGTGGAGAATCAGCAACAACGGGATATGCTGGTGCAGTTTGGTTGCCAGGTGTTTCAGGGATACCTGTATTCGTATCCGTTGCCCACCGAACAGATGCAGGCTCTATTCCGCCCGATTAATAATTGAAAATGTGTTATATCAAAGCAGCCGTAAGTCGGCTATGCCGTCACTGTCGGTCGCGAAGGAACCGCTCGAATCAACAGCCACAAACAAAGTGAAACTTCACCAACGACCGCCGTAACAGCCACAATCAGAGCATATGTATTCCGATAATCGGGAACCAGAAAACTGCCGAAGCTTTCGATTACGTAACCCCCGGCCGCCAACATCATCAACATACCCAGAACGCCCGGAAACAAATCGGATCGATACAATAAATACCCCAACACCAGACAGTGCAAACCAAAGAAAGCACCGGCAATCAGGTAGCCGTAGTCATGGGCCTGCAAAAATATCGCCGACCATGCCTGCGATTGTTCGGTAGCCATTATACTCGTAAAACCCGGATCGCTGAGCACCGCAAGCGCCAGATGATGATTGAGCAGGTTTAAGCTGCCGATGGCCGGGTGAGCCAGCAATCGCAGTGCCGCCGCCAGCATCGCCAGGGTGTTATTTACCGGCTTTAACAGCGCATAAAATAAAATCGCTATAACGGCGTCACACAGGAATGCCACCAGATCCGCAACAAGTCCCGCCCGGAATAAGAACTGAGCGCCCAGAATATTTTCAGCAGTGGCGGTCATGTCATTCGGAACAACCAAACCCGCGCGCACATATCCCTGCGCAAAACCGGCACAGACAATCACAATGAGGTACAACAAGCCGGCCATACGGGCCATTTTTCGATTGGGTTGCATATAATTAAAGCCCTCTTGCGACTGAGTGCGATT
>JAGRMX010000425.1 GCA_020441025.1 Leptospiraceae bacterium | reverse complement strand
GAGATATCATCGGCACCGGCATGCAGGGCGATGGTGCCCACCCCCTGCCCCAGTACCATCAACGAGGTTTCAATATGATCGATGTTATCCAGGAATATACGGCACAGACCCAGCACTTTGATGTACTCGTGCGCCGGGACGGTACGGACCTTGAATTTTTTAGTCTGAGGTTGGAAAGTCCACGGAATAAACGATTTAAATCCCCCCGTCCGATCCTGCAGGTCGCGCACCACATTCAGGTGTTCCACCAACTCCTCCGGTGTTTCTTCCGAACCCCACACCACGTTGGCGCTGCCGGGCAATCCTTCTTGATGACAGGTTTCCATGACCCGCACCCATTCGGATACCGGTGCTTTTTTGGGCGAGAGAATGGCTCGCATGCGGTCCGTCAATATCTCGGCGCCCGCCCCTGGAACCGAATCCATTCCGGCCGCCTTTAACTCACGCAGCACTTCAGCCAGCGGCATTCCGGTAATGCGTTCCAGCGCCAGCAGTTCCACCGGACTGAAGGCCCGGATGTGTATATGCGCTCCGAGTTCCGCCTTCACCTTTCGCATAATCTCAAGATAGTAATCGAATGGCAGACGGGTATTCACCCCTCCCTGTAAGAACATCTGATCGGCGCCGATGGCCACCGCCTCGCGCATACGCTCCACCACCTGATCGGCGGTCAGGGTATAGCCCCGCTCCGAATCGTAGGACTCCATGAAACTACAGAAATTACAATCGACGTTGCACAGATTGGTATAGTTGACAACCCGGAACATGGTGTAGGTCACGACATCGGGTCGCAATTTGCGATTACGCAGTTCCCGGGCGGTTGCCTGAATCTTCAAGAAGTCGCCTTCATTATAAAGCAAAAGAGCTTCCGACCCGCTGATTCGTTCACCGGCCAGTGCCTTTTCCAGAATTGCATCGGTCCGGTCTGGTTGGAAAAAGGGCATGTGGGGAATAAAATCATACTGTCCAATGCGGTCAGCTTTTTTCTGGACGTGGGTTTTCATTTCTGTAGCCTGGTCCGCAACGGTATCCGTGCAACGGCAAGTCCTGGTAGCCTTCCGTTCGCACACCTGTGATAGAGAATGCGATCAATCCGCAGTCGAAATAACCGATGGAACGATTGTTTCCGGTCGAGCCCGGACGGCGCAGCCTCTAATTTTCCAACCCCATTTCTATCAGGAGAATAAAGTATGCCGGCAACAGCGGATCTGCTGACGCATGTATTTCACCTGGCGGCCTTCACGGCGGCCAATTTAATTTTCGTATGGGCGGTAGCCAAACGTCTCAAGATGGTGTCCAAAGCTCAACCGGTTGAGCCTCTGGCGCCCTGGCCTACCCGCATTCGTTCCTTTTTGCTGCATGTAGTTTTTCAGCATAAGCTGTTCAAACATCCGCTGCGGGGCACCATGCATGCCTTTATTTTTTACGGTTTCATCTCCTACCTGGTGCACACTACCAGCCAGATGATTGCCGGCAACGGCTGGTCCTTATTCAAAATGTACGGCGTGAATCCGTACACTTTTTATCTGACCGATCACATTCAAATGTTCAGCTTCAGCATGGCCACAACCGGCATCATAGTCGTAAGCTTGATCGCTTCCATCGGTTTGACCTTCTGGTTGATGCACAGCATTCGGCTGGGCAAACAACATTACTGGCGCAACAACGGCGATCTGCAATGGTTCTTTTTGATTCTACTACTCAGTGAATTCGCCACACTATTCGCCTTCGTCATCGGTTCGGGAACGCATTTCTACGAAGCTGTCGTTCAGCACTTCTCGATTCTGGTTCTGTCGGGCCTGCTCTATTTCGCTTATCGTCGCTGGATTCGTCGGGCTAAGGGGTTGGATATTCCTTCGGCCCAGTCCGCCATCGTCATCCTGCTCATCGGCACGCTGATGGTTTCTACCATGGTGGGCGCCGCCGCACAGGTCATGCTGGATGGATCGGAAGGCAACTGGATCAATCGTATGATGTTGGCCGTTCTGGGACCGCTGGGAATGAGCGATGCGGCCACGGCGGAAGCGGTGCGCAACTTCACCTGGTGGATTCACATCGGCACCGTATATGTTTTCATGATTTTCGTACCCATGTCGAAGCACTCGCATCTGCTGTTCGCACCCATCAATTATCTGCTGGTTCGCGATCGTCCGCTGGGGGCCATTCGAATGATGGACCTGGAATCGGAAACGGCGGTCTGGGGCGCCGGCAATGTCAGCGAACTGGGCTGGACCAATCTGCTGGACGGTCTGTCCTGTATTGAATGCGGTCGCTGCACGGTGGAATGTCCCGCGAATCGAACCGGCAAACCGCTCGATCCCAAAAAGATCATCGTGGATATCAAACATGCCATGCTGGACCATCAAAAGGCTTTGCTGGCTCAAACCGCAGAAAGCGGCCCGGCCGAATCTCCTGTGGTGGGCGATCCGTACATCACCGCGGAAGAATTGTGGGCCTGCACATCCTGCCATGCCTGTGTGGAAGCGTGTCCGGTAGGAAACAATCAGCTGGAAGCCATCTATGAAATGCGCCGACACCTGGTGTTATCCGCGGCCAGCTTTCCGCAAGAGCTACAGATGGCTTTTCAGAATATGGAAAATAATTCCAACCCATGGGGCATTGGCGCCCACAGTCGCGCCGATTGGTGTTCCGACCTGGGCGTCAAAACCATGGCGGAAGACTCTAACGTCGACGTGCTGTACTGGGTGGGTTGTGCCGGATCTTTTGATGATCGCAATAAGAGCATTGCCCGTTCATTCGTAAAAATTCTCAAAGAAGCGGATGTGAGTTTCGCCATTCTGGGAACGGAGGAAAATTGCACCGGCGACAGCGCTCGCCGCGGCGGTAACGAATACCTCTACCAGATGCTGGCGCAAACAAATATCGAAACGTTAAACAACTACGGCGTTAAGAAAATTGTTACGGCCTGTCCGCATTGTTACAATACTCTCAAGAATGAGTATCCCCAACTGGGCGGCAATTTCGAGGTGAAGCACCATTCCGATTTCATCGACGATTTGATTCGCGACGGCAAAATCGAAATGGATGCGCAGGCCCAGGAGAGTATGAAAGACCGACGCGCGGTATACCATGACTCCTGTTACCTGGGACGCTACAACGAAGTATTCGAAGAACCGCGCGACACCGTTAAGGCGGCCATGGGCGGCATGGACCTGTCGGAAGCTTCGGATCATCATCGCACTTCCCTGTGTTGCGGTGCCGGTGGAGCGCAAATGTGGATGGAAGAAAAGTACGAACGCGTGAATGTAAAGCGCACCCAGCAATTGCTG
>JAGRMX010000424.1 GCA_020441025.1 Leptospiraceae bacterium | reverse complement strand
CGATAGCTGATTATATTTTTGATCTTCCGGGTGTCAAACCCGGCTTTACGCAGGTCAAGTGGTTGGCTTCTGGTGAGGCGCATCAGGTAGCGTACAAGTCCCTGATCGGTTGCATCAGACATGAAATCGATTTCAATGGCGAATTCCAGACCGCCCCCCTGGCCATTTTCATTTAATGGACGTACCCAGGACACATGCCCATTGATAGGCTCACGTCCGGAAAAAATATTCAGACTGAAAATAACGGGAACGGAGGGAAATACGGCAAAGTGCCGATCGCGATTAACAACAATTATACTTTTACGCGAAATACGCCGCACTTCGATAATTGAAGTCTGATCATAAAGAAATGGGTGATCAATCAATCCGCGTAACAGTACCGTGTCCGGGATTGTGAACATACGTCCATCGGAAAACCGGTTGCGCAGTTCCTCGACATCAATGCGTTCCAGACCCATTCTGATGCGGCCATTTACCTGGAGTAATACATATTGAACCCGACAGGGAAACTCATAACGGTGATCTGAGTCATTCCGGTTAGATAAACGGAAGTTTACATGCAGGGTTTCGCCGTCATGAAAGTCCTCGGGCGATAGCTCCCTGGAATCTTCCGGCAAAGACTCTACGCCAATGCCAATAGAAGAGAAATCCATGACGCGGAATTCATAGCTCTGGCCGGTCGACAGACGAGTCAACGCGACGGAAATGCCTTCTCCAATGCGGACATCCAGCCTGCCGAGCGTGCGCTGTTCGGCGGAAGGGGCAATTTGTTTTACACTTTTAATGGTACGCAAATCTAAGTTGGAGTCGATAGGAGGCATATTTAAAATCCGTAATGCGGTGGGGATGGGCAACGCCACAGCTACTGTTTATTAATTTATTTTAGCAAGCAAAATAAGAAACAAGGTATCAAAAAATTATGACAATAAAGGCAAAAATATGACTCATGTCGTTGGTCGCCATATTCATAGATCTAATAAAGTCGACGCTTATATTTACTATTTTACCTGAAGGCCCTGCTTGAGTTGAAGGATGCGTTCGTTTTCGGGGAAGTTTTGCTCAGCCTCGTCAAGCAGCATATTGGCACGTTGGAAGTTTCCAGATTGCATATAGATTTCTACGAGATGCATCAGGTTGCGCATGTGATCCGGGGTACGCAGACGGACGCGTTCTCCGAATTCGGCTGCCTGGCTCAGATTGCCGATGTGTCGGGCACAAAAAGAAACAACGAACAGTCCTTCGGTATCAGAGGGATTGAGTGAGACATATTCTAATGCGAATTCAATTGCGCGGTCATAACGGCGCATTCTTAAAAACGCATTTGTGAGTAGCCGAATAATTGAACGATAAGCATCCGCTTTGTGTGAGTTTTCATTTGAGTCTCCCAGCAGTGTTAAGCATTTCTCAAGCGTATTTGCGCAATTAGCATAGGAACGATTTTGAAAAAGCTGGCGTGCTTCATTGTATAGTTCTTGCACGTCGTCCGGCAAAGGCGGCCGCAGATTGGCACGGTCTTCCTGGTAACCAATTCTCAGCATGGAAATATCATCTGTGATGCCTCCTTTGGAGCGCAGAGCCTCGAATATAGCCTCCAGTTCGCCGTTGCCTTCTTCAACACAGCGCAAAAATAGGTACTCGTCTTCCTGTATATAGTCTTCTCCGGATTCAGGATCCTTAATTATCAGATCGTCTCTTCCATCAGTTCCCGCAATTAAGATGTCATCCGGCTGTAATTGCAGGATGTTGATATTCAATCCGCTGTCGGTTAGAGTCACGCCCAGTTTGCGGTATTGGTAATTACTCTCTACAAAACGAGCTTCTCCATCGCGATACAGGACCAGAAACGGATGCTCCGCCTCCATATAATAAACTACGCCTGTGATTTCATCAACTAATCCCATAACGACGGATACTAACATGCTGCAGTTGAAGCTGGTGAATACATTGTGTAATTCGATAAAAGCATTCTTAACCCAACGTTCCGGAGATTGATTTTGAACGGAGGACGATTGTTCCGTTCTTTTCAAGATTGCTTCAAAAACAGCCCCAAGCACCAGTGCGCCGCCGGCACCTTGAATAGACTTTCCCATGGCGTCTCCATTAAGGAAAACCGTATAATCGCGGTCGGAGAGTTTGATTCGGCGAGCGACCGTTAAATCTCCGCCGATCTCAGCGTCCCACTTCCTGAAACGAAACTGCTTTTTCTGACGCGTGAAGGCCTCCACAGTGAGATCGGGCGATTCTACCGCGGTGCGGCCCAGGGGATCAATCAGCAATGATGTCAGGAAATAATCGCCATCCTGTTGAATTTTCAGATTCTGTACCTGTTCCAGAGTTTTGCGAAGTTCGGCGGTTCTATCCTTTACTTTTTCTTCCAGATGGTCGGCGTAGTCCTGTAGGCGAGCGCGAGCGTCGCGTATGGACTCCACCATTGTATTGAACGAGTGAGACAAATATCCGATTTCATCCTCGACCTGCACTTCCACTTCAACGTCATATTCTCCTTCATTGACCTTTGTGACCCCCGCAAGCAGCCGATTTAGCGGATTTACCAGGCCGCCATGGTAAAAAAATGGAAACAGCACGAAGAGAATGACCGTAGTTAATAACATAAAGTAAATCATTCGCCCTGCTGTTGTATGAACGCTCATTAAATAGGGCGCGTAATCGTAGCCGATTTCATACAGAGAGTCGCCTGCTTTTATGACGTACCTTATAAAGTAAGTAGAGGAATCGTCCGGAGTAAGCGAGCGGTACAGTCTACGAGGATGGCGTCCCTGATATTCCGGGCTGGTAAAATATTCCGAATAATCAATTTTTCGAAGGTCGCTCAGTATTTCGTCTATGCTCCTATTATCGCGTATTTGCTGATGCGACAGGTATCGAGATTCCATATATTCATCATTGGAAGCGAGCGAGTCGGCCGAAATATGGTCGGTTTTTAGAAACATTATTTCATAATTTTCAACAAAGGGGCCTCCTGCTGCGGGCCGCTTTGCGATATAACGAACAGCCGGAGGCATTGTACTGTAATCGCTTTCTTCGACTTCTTCTCTAATTTCATGCAGTTCGGCCAGGCGACGTTGATCATATCTGGATTCATTGCCTTCGTAAGTGAAACGATTCACAATTCCCAGAACGAGAAGTACCGTCACCAGGCTGACTCCGACCAGCTTTACCATGAAAGTCGTCGGTTGTGGTGAATTATTCAGATAGATAATCGTATATACAAAAAACTGAACTATAGTCGCAGATGTGAGAATTAATTGGAAATCCGCCCAACTGATTCTGTTGGTCGTATATAAAA
>JAGRMX010000423.1 GCA_020441025.1 Leptospiraceae bacterium | reverse complement strand
AATAGTGACAGCAGAATGCCTGCCGGCACCTGAAACTCCCCATATTTTCATGCCGATTGTATACCGATTGCATACTGCTTAATAACAGACACAAGGCGAATTACATGCTGAGCTCTTTGCCTGCAAATTTATAGTACGCCTGCCGGGACACGCGCCACATAAAGTATGCCGCCGGCAACAGGGCGCATCCGATCGCCAGCTCCAGCAGATGATGCGGCTGCAAGGGCTGCACTTCGAAATAAACCGAGAGCGGCGTATACATGATTACGCCCTGTAGCACGAACGAAAACGTTACCGCGGCCCACATCCAGGCGTTCGCGCGCAACGAAACGCGATACTCATAGCGAATGATGTAAACCAGAAAGATTTCGTATAAAACCACGAAGTTGAATACCATGGTCTGGGCGGTATGATGCAACGCGGAATCGTTTTGCGCATCGCCTCCGTGACGGGAGAATAAAGCCAGCGCAATGCTACTGCCAATCAACCCGAGAAATCCGAGTAAGGCCAGGCTATCGACCGGTAAAATCGGTGAGTTCTGCGGAATGGGACGTCGACGCATGATGTGCTGGCCGTACGGATCGACGCTGAACGCCAGCGCCGGCGCGCCGTCGGTAATCAGGTTGATCCACAGCAACATAACCGCGGTCAAGGGCAGATTTAATCCAAGTATTACCGCGAGAAATATAATCAACACCTCGCCAAAGTTACCGGATAACAGCAGCATAATCGATTTTTGAATGTTTTCGTAAATGCCGCGGCCTTCTTCGATGGCGCCGGTAATATTCGCGAAGCTATCATTAAGCAAAACAAAATCGCTGGCTTCCCGGGCCACGTCCGTACCACTGCCCACCGCCACGCCGATGTCGGCGGTATGCAGCGCGGGCGCGTCGTTGACCCCGTCGCCGGTCATGGCGACCGTGTGTCCCAGCCTTTGCAACGCCTGAATAATGCGATACTTATGCTCGGAAGCCACCCGCGCGAATATAGTAACGCCGCGCTTATTGCCGATGTCGTCCGTGGCTGCGTCCGCACCGGAGTTGGAATCGGATTGGTTATCGGACCCTGCTCCGGTAGACGTGCTGATTTCGGCATTTGCATTAACCCGCGAATCGGATTGATCCGCGCCGCTAACATGCTCCAACGCTTTTTCCAGTTCCGCGTCGCTCAGGCGTTCCACTTCCCGGCCGGTGAGTGTTTCCCCGGTAATGCCGATCATCTTGCCGATGGCCCGGGCCGTATCCACATGGTCGCCGGTAATCATGATCACCCGGATGCCGGCTTTGCGCGCGTTACGAATCGCTTCCGGCACTTCTTCCCGGGGCGGGTCCAGCATGGATTGCAATCCCAGAAAAGTCAGCCCCGCTTCTTTAAACTCTTCTTCCGGCTCCAGGTCTTTCATGGCAAAAGCCAGCACCCGCAAAGCCTGATCGGCATGATTGTGAGTCTGGTTTTGTATGTTGCGGCGATGCTCATCTGTGAGCGGTTGTTTCGAACCGTTAATCCATATATGCGTGCAGTGTTCAATCAACACATCCGCGGCACCTTTGGCATACAATCGCCGTTGCCCGTCTTCCTCCACCAGTACGCTCATGCGTTTACGCACCGTATCAAAGGGCAACTCATCCAATCGCTTACCGTTGAATGTTACGCCGGCTTTACGCGCGCTGACCAGCAAAGCGCCTTCCGTTGGCTCGCCTTTGATGATCGTATGTCCGTCGGATTGATCCAGTTCGGCATTGTTACAGGCCAGCCCCGCCCGAAATACGCGATCGCCGGTTTGACCGGACGACATGCGCACCGTACCTTCCGGTTCATAGCCCGTTCCGGAAATTTCCGCTTCGCCATCCGGCGTCCAGACCTTCCGCACGGTCATTTGATTGGCGGTTAACGTTCCGGTCTTATCGGTGCAGATCACATCACAACTGCCCAGAGTCTCCACCGAAGAAAGTCGTCGCACCAACGCATTGCGATGCAACAAACGTTTTACTCCGAGGCTCAACGCCACCGTCACTACCGTGGGCAGCGCGGTGGGTACCGCTGCCACCGCCAGAGAAACCGCTATCAAAGCAAAGGTCAGCATCACTTCCAGCGAAAGACCGTTACTGGAATAATCGCGTACAAACAGCGCCGCAAAAACAAACAGGCAGATGGCAATAATCACCTGACCCAATCGTTTGCCGAATCGATCCAGCTTTTTCTGTAGCGGAGTCATGCCCGATTCGGTTTCACTTACCAGCGTGGCAATTCGACCGATTTCCGTATCGCGACCGGTGGCCGTAACCACCGCCTCTCCCCGTCCGCGCGTAACGGTAGTGGAGGAATATACCATACATATACGATCGCCCAGGGTGGCGTCGTTGGCGACCGCATCGACGTCCTTTTCCACCGCCAGGCTTTCCCCGGTCAGGGTGCTTTCTTCAATCGCAAGGCGGGTAGTTTGTAAAAGGCGCGCGTCCGCCGGAACACGATCGCCGCTTTGCAGTAAAATCACATCGCCCGGCACCAGTTGTTTTGCTTCGATTTCCTGCTCGCTACCGTCACGACGCACACGACTTTTCAATGCGTGCATTTGCTTCAACGATTCCAGCGATTTTTCGGCGCTGTATTCCTGAAAGAATCCGATGACGGCGTTAGCAATCAGAATGATGGCTATGATGACCGTGTCGGCCCACTCCTGTAAGAGCGCCGAGAATACAACCGCGAACAATAGTATATAAACAATGAAATCACGAAACTGATTGAGAAAGATTTTAAAGGGATGCACACCATCGGCGGTGCTGATTTCATTCGGACCCTGTTGCTCAAAGCGAGCCGCCGCCTGCTTGCCGGTCAGCCCGGTGCTGGAAGATTCCAGTGCCTGTAGCGCTTGATCACCGGTGATATTATGATAACTTTCACTCATATTGATTCCTTTACTGAGAACTCAACTCAAAGCTATGAGTTCTTGCGCTACATGGGCGTAGCGCCATTTTCCCCGCTTCAAAAAGCGGGGAAAATGCAAGGGTTTCGGAAGCTATGCTTTCGAAACCCGCTACTCTCAAAACCGCACGGAAGCGGTTTTGAGATGACTTCGAACAGGGACGAATTATAATTTTAAGGGCACACAGGCAAGCGGGATTACATTGCTCTCCTGGCGTGACACCTGGGAATACGCCGAACTACTATTCAGAAAAGCACGACAATGGGGCGAATAAGGATTGTCGCCCACGGCAGCCAGCCTGAAGTCATGCGTGCTTATACAGGACGAAATATGCAACCGGTATTAACAACTATTTTGCTGCTGATTTGCAGCAACTTATTCATGACTGTCGCC